>CAMYKE010000575.1 GCA_947258895.1 uncultured Pseudomonadales bacterium
CCAACGAGAACATGATGCAGTTTCAGGAAGAGCTCTCTACGACTGAAAACAAGGTCGCCTTTTCGCGCCAGGCCTTCAACGACGCCGTCATGAATTTCAACAACTCGGTGGAATCGTTCCCGAGTTCGGTCGTCGCCGGGATGTTCAGTTTCTTACAGGCGGAATTCCTTGAAATCGAGGCGCCGGAGAAGCGCGAGGTGCCGAAAGTATCGTTTAGCTGACACGCCCTGCGCGCCGGATGGATTTTTTCGAGCACCAGGACGCGGCACGGCGCAAGACCCGGTACCTTGTATTCCTGTTCATTCTTGCGACCGTTTGCATCGTCGTGGCCGTGGATGTCGCGGCCGGCATTATCTTCGGGGCCATGGATCGGCAGGGAGAAACGGCGGCGTTCACCGGCACCTGGATAGCCGAGAATGCAGGCCTGTTCACCGCTACCAGCCTCGCGACGCTGTCGTTCATCGGCCTGTCGAGCGCATATCGTATTGCTTCGCTGAGCGCTGGCGGCAGCAAGGTTGCACAAAGCCTCGGCGGCACGCAGATCACGCCAGATACCCAGGACCCGTTGCGCAAGCGCCTGCACAACGTCGTAGAAGAGATAGCAATCGCATCCGGGGTTCCGGTTCCGGAAGTGTATGTCCTGGAGAAGGAAGCTGGCATCAATGCGTTTGCGGCTGGATTCAACACTTCCGACGCGGTCGTGGCCGTTACGCGCGGCACCCTGGAGAATCTCGAACGCGATGAACTTCAGGGCGTGATCGCCCATGAGTACAGCCATATACTCAACGGGGACATGCGCCTCAATATGCGGCTGATGGGCGTTGTGTTCGGCATCCTCGCTCTCGGCATCGTTGGTCGCACCGTATTGCGCGCCAGTCGGCATGCACGAATCAGTTCCAGGAACAGCAAGGGGGGCGGCGCAGTGGCCGCCATCATGCTCATGGGACTCGCTTTGTTTGCAATCGGCTATATCGGCGTGATGTTCGGCCGTCTGATCAAGGCGGCCGTCAGTCGCCAGCGCGAGTATCTCGCGGATGCCTCCGCGGTTCAGTTTACGCGCCAGACCGACGGGATTGCCGGCGCCCTGAAGAAGATCGGTGCCTTGAACCACAGCTCGCTGATCAAGGAAGCGGATACCGAAGAGGTCGGGCACATGCTGTTTGCCACCGGGAGTCGCCTGGCCTCCATGTGGGCGACCCATCCGCCCCTGCCGGAACGTATCCGGGCGCTGGATCCCTCTTTCAAGCCGCAGGACCTGGAACGCCTTGCCGCCGAAATGTACGCGGCGCGCGCGCGTGAGTTTACCGGCCTGGAGCACGTGCTGCATGCGGCCGTTCTGCGGGCTGCCATTCCCGACCCGTTACTCGAGGCTGCCCACAATCCCGCGCAGGCGGTGTTGCTGACCATGGCGCTGTTGCTGGACAAGCGGTCGGAAATCCGCACGAAGCAGCTGACTCTCATCGACTCCCGACTCGGCGAGGGTTCGGCCGATGTTGCCGAGCGCTGGTTCGTGCAGATTCAGCAACTGGGCTTCGAGCACCGCCTGCCGCTGCTCGAGATCGTTTACCCGGCGATCAAACAACGGCCCCTGGAAGATATCGATGTCCTCCTCGAGTTGGGCGAGGCGATGATGCAGGTCGACGGTATCGTGGACACCTTCGAGTTCACGCTGACCGGTGTGCTCAAGACTCACCTTCGCGACGCCCGTAACCCGGGCTCGGTCGGCAATGGCAAGGCCAGGCTCGTCACCTTGCATAGCGCGTTGCAGACCGTGTTTTCCATCGTCGCCGGCACGGGACACGCCTCTGAAGGCGACGCCGGCGAAGCCTATGTCCGGGGTATTCGCGCGCTGACGGCCGCGGATCCCTCCATCGAGGGTGCCCTGGATGCCGGGCGGTTTCCGGCTTTCTCTCCGGTGAACGCCCGGGAGCTGGAACCCGCACTGCTGGCCCTCGATGAGCTGGCGGTCAAGAGCAAGGCGGTGCTCGTTCGCGGGCTGGTTACAACGATCATGCACGATGGCGAAGTGACCGTAGGTGAGGCGGAGTTGTTACGTGCGATCTGCACCATGTTGCACTGCCCGCTCCCGCCGCTTACTCCCCCAGCAGGCAACGCAGGCGCCTGAGCTCACGTTCAAGCAAGCGAATTCTCTCCCGGTAGGTCAGGGCCAGCGCAAGGCCCTCGGTATTGAGGTCAAAGGCCTCGCGCAGGCGGGCGGCGCTGCGCAACAAATCGAGACTGCGCGAGGGGAAGATCCACTCATCAGGCTGCACATCTCCGCTGACCGGCGTCAGCACACCAGTCTCCACCAATTCCCGCAGCAATCCCACCTCCAGGCGCGACGCATCGGCCAGTTCACGAAGGCTGAGTTCCGGCTGTTCGCCCAGCACGACAATCGTTTTAGAAACACTGCGCCAGTTCATCCGCGTCCCTCTCAAAAGCCCTGACGGGGATTGAACCGCGAGCTGTCCCGCAGTTTTTCGAATAAGGCGCTTTCATCCTTGCTCAGCGAGCCAGGTACTACGATCTGCAGGATAGCCAGCAGGTCGCCGGCACCACCGTTCGGTTTGGGAAGGCCCTTGCCACGCAGTCTCAGCTTTTGTCCAGATTGCGCACCCGGCTTGATCGTCAATCTGAGCTTGCGGCCAAGTGTCGGAATCTCTATTTCCCCGCCGAGCGCAGCTTCCCAGGGTGCAAGCGGCACATCGAGATAAAGATCATGGCCACTGCTTCGAAAAAGCGGGTGGGCCTGTATGCGCACATTGAGATAGAGATCTCCCGCACGACCAACGTCGCTTGCTGTTCCGCCCTTGCCGGGCACGCGCAGCTTCTGGCCATCGGTCACCCCCTTCGGGATGCGCACTTTCACCTCCCGCGCATTTGCGCCGGCGGTGGAGAAATGCAGGATCTTTTCCGCGCCTCGCGCGGCCTCGTCCAGGGTTACAGTCACCTCGGCTTCGTAGTCGGCACCGCCTCTGCGCAAGCCGCTCCCGCGACCGCGGCCCCCGGGCCCAACCCCCATGCCGAAAAACCCCTCGAACAGGTCTCCGAGGTCGACCGTCTCAAAGTCGGCCGCACCCTGTCCTTGCCCGAACTGGCGCGCCCAGTCCGGCGGCGGGCGCAACTCCTGGCCGGGTTGGTATGC
>CAMYKE010000576.1 GCA_947258895.1 uncultured Pseudomonadales bacterium
CAGTTGGTAGCGCTGCTCGTACAGGGCCTTCCCCACCATCAATCCGGCCTGGGTCCCACCGGCACTCGAGGCAAACACGATATGGCTGAAGTGCTGGCCGGCCGCTTGCGCGAGCAATTCCCGGGTCGCCTCCACGAAACCAAGTGCGCCAAGTTCGTTCGACCCGCCATAGGGCACGACGCAGGGTTTCTTGCCCGCGTTCGTCAGTTGCCGGACCAGCTCCGGAATGTCTTCGCCCTTGCGGTGGCCGCCGGCCCAGTGAATCCGCGCTCCCATCAGCTGATCCAGCAACAGGTTACCGTTACTCGTCGGCGGTTGCTCTCCGCCGAGCACCAGGTGGCATTCCAGGTTTAGCTTCGCCGCGGCTGCCGCGGTCTGCCGACAGTGGTTGGATTGCACGGCACCGGCCGTAATGATGGTGTCACAATCATTCGCCAGCGCGTCGCCGATTATATACTCCAGCTTCCTGGTCTTGTTGCCGCCCAGGGCAAGACCGGTCTGATCATCGCGCTTTACATAAATCGTTGGACCACCGAGCGCCTCACCGAGCCTGGCAAGTTCGACCAGCGGGGTCGGGAAGAAACCGAGCGGTGTTCTGGGGAAGTCGTTGCCGTTCATACGCGTGAGGTATCCTGTGCCGCCCGAATGTAGTCCCGGAAACCAGAGTCAGGGTAAAGGGTAGCAAATTGTAACCGCATATTGATAGCGGCGGGATCCGCAGGCGCCGCGCTACGCCTGCAGGATTTCCCAGGTCATTTCGCATGCCCCCTGCTCAGCGGCCACATAGGCTGAAGTACCGGAAATCGTTACGGAAATATCCATGGTGCGGGCGACCATTGCTGCCAGCTCCTGCACCTCCTTCCACTGGAAGCGGTATACCTCCGCGTTCAGGCCGGCAAACTTGCCACCTTCCTGCCGCCACCAGCTGGCCGATTTGGAATTGAAACTATACACCTTGACCGCATCGGCAACGCGTGTTGCCTTTTTAATGCGATCCGCGGCAGGTTCCCCGACGTCGATCCACAACCGCATTTGGCCATCTAGAGAACGTTCTACAATGTCTGGCTCATCAGGCTCGCTCAACCCTTTCGAGAACGCCAGATATTGATCGGCATTGATACAAAACGCCAGCACCCGGGCCATCATGCGTTCAAGAGTTTCCGACGGATGTTGTGCAACCGTCAGGTTCAGGGTTTGGTAGTGGTTGCGGTCCAGATCGGACAACAGTATCCGCGCTTTATAGATAGTGGGGCTCAATGCCATGGTTATTGCCTCATGTCGCACGGGTTGGAGAAGCTGCTTGGCGCCCTTCCTGTAAGCATGGCCAGCAGCCACTGCCGAGTCACGGCCTTCACAGCCTTCGCACGCGGAATTTACGGCCTTTGATTTTGCCATTTTGCAGGCGCTGCAACGCCTGCCTGGCAATCGGGCGCTCGATGGCCACATACGCGGCGTAGTCGGTGACATCGATCTTTCCCACCCGCTGGGCCTCGATACCGGCCTCGCCGGTCAATGCGCCGAGAATATCGCCGGGGCGCACCTTGTCCTTGCGCCCGCCGCTAATGCACAGGGTAACGTAGGCAGCAGCCGGCAACGGTTCCGGATTGGACGGCAGCGCTTCGATTGCCTCGATACAGGGCGGGCTCGCCATGGAGCCGCCAATGAGATCCAGTTTATACCGCTCGGCATCGGTGAACAGGCTAATCGCGAGGCCATTTTTTCCGGCGCGCCCGGTGCGACCGATGCGGTGAATATAAACATCCGGATCGCGGGGTAACTCAAAATTGATGACGGCGGGAAGATCGTCGATATCGAGGCCGCGCGCCGCGACGTCGGTGGCCACCAGCACCCGGCAGCTTTGCTGCCTGAACTGGAGCAGCACCTGATCGCAGCATACAGTGTTGACGGAAGTGGCTGCATACCTCGTTGGTAGCCTGCCGGGTATTACAGAACGCCACCGCCGCTGGCGGACGAAAGTGCTGGAATATCTGCACCAGGCAATCCAGCCGGCGCTCTCGCTGGCAGAGAAAGAATTGCTGCTCGATTTGCTGCTCGAGGTGTTGGGGTTCCACCGAAATCTGTTTTGGTGAGCGCTGGAAGCGCGCGCTCAACACGTTGATATCCTCCGGGTAGGTTGCCGAGAATAGCAGTGTCTGGCGGTTTGACGGAGTGGTTTCGATAATGGCAACAATATCGTCAATAAAGCCCATCTCCAGCATCCGGTCGGCTTCATCCAGCACCAGAGTGCCAACCCGGCTGAGATCCAGGGTTTGCTTGCGCAGGTGGTCCCTAAGGCGTCCCGGAGTACCTACCACGATGTGCGCACCATGCTCCAGCGAGCCGATCTGCGGCCCTATCGGCTGTCCGCCGCACAGAGTGACCACCTTGATATTCTGCTGGTAACGCGCCAGGCGACGAATCTCGCCGCCAACCTGGGATGCCAGTTCGCGGGTGGGACACAGCACCAGGGCCTGGGTGCCAAAATCCCGGGGATTCAATTTGGTGAGTAGCGGCAGCGTAAACGCGGCGGTCTTGCCACTCCCGGTTTTCGCCTGCGCAATCAGGTCTTCCCCGGCCAGTGCCAGCGGCACCGCGGCCGCCTGGATCGCAGTCATTTCGTGATAGCCCAGGCGCTCCAAATTGGCGAGCTGGGGCGCAGATAACGTCAGGGAGGAGAAGGACAAGTCGGTCACTGTTACATTATTACCTGCAAGCGGGTGTAGGATATTGCGCGCGCAGTATAACAGGATGGAAAAAGAAGACGATTACCCGCAGTGCTCAACCTGCATTAACCGCATCGCAATTGCGTTGGTGAAACGAGTTGGTAGCAGTTCTGACAGGTAGAGTCGGGCTCGAACGAAATGAAGTTTCGTGGAAACAGGGCACTCGGCAGGGTTATGCCAATAAGAAGCATTCCCGCCAATCAGCTACCGGGAAAACATTGTACTAGCCCGCATCCGTCACCGATTGGCGTTTAAGATGGCGAGCCGGTCGGTTCGCAGATTGCACGAAAGGCGCGCAATGCATAGCCGCAGTATGCGTAAGCGGCTCTCGTAGTGGAAAGTGTGAGGAGATGCGTGCCGAGCGGCCGCCAGAGCACGACAAAGCGAGTCTGACACACTGTAAATCCCGGATGCTCTGCAAAAGCCTGCGATAGCTGTATATCCCAT
>CAMYKE010000577.1:0-1085 GCA_947258895.1 uncultured Pseudomonadales bacterium
CAGAGGGACAGCGAATTGCTGAAATGGGGCTCGGGCCGGGAAGAAGACCCATGCTTCATTTTGAAATCCGGGTCGATGGGGAGGCAGTCGATCCTTTACGCTTCCTTCCCAGGCGTTGACCCGACAGGCGAGGGTGCCGCCGGACGTCAGTCCGTGCTGAGACAGAATAAGCAGGAGCCGCAATGGCAGGCAGGCGAAAGGGTGGCAGCAAGTCAGGCGATCCGGAGTCGGACGAAAAATCCCGGGTAAAGAATGACAGGCCGCAGGCAGCGGCCAGTGCGCATGGCCCGCGCGCCGGTTTCGCCAGTCATCATCACGATGACACGCGGCTCTACCTGAGCGAGATCGGCTATTCACCCCTGTTGACCGCGGAGGAAGAGGTTTATTTTTCGCGCCTCGCCCTGAAGGGTGATCAGGCGGCGCGCAAGCGCATGATCGTTTCGAATCTGCGGCTCGTGGTTAAGATTGCGCGCCGTTACCTGAATCGCGGCCTGCCGTTGCTCGACCTTATCGAGGAAGGGAATCTCGGACTGATTCATGCCGTTGAAAAATTTGATCCGGAAAAGGGCTTCCGGTTTTCCACCTATGCGACGTGGTGGATCAGGCAAACGATCGAGCGCGCCATCATGAACCAGACGCGAACCATCCGCTTGCCGATTCACGTGCTCAAGGAGATCAACGTTTTTCTGCGTGCGTCACGTCAGCTTGCCCAGGAACTGGATCGGGAGCCGCTCGCCGAAGAGATTGCCGATCTGCTGGACCGGCCGACCGAAGAGGTTGAGCGTTTGCTCGGGCTGAGCGACAGTGTCGCTGCGATCACCTCCACCGGCGGCAAAGACAATGAGCGCTCGCTGCTGGATTCCATTGCCGACGAACAGAATGCTGATTTATCGCAGGTCGTTCACGAGGAGAGTCTGCACGAGGTTCTCGACAAGTGGCTGCTGCGCCTGAGCGACAAGCAGCGCGCCGTTGTGGAGCGTCGCTTCGGGCTGCACGGCTGCGAAAAGGCGACGCTGGAACAGGTGGGTGAAGAGATCGGCGTCACCCGTGAAAGAGTGCGTCAGATTCAGATGGTGGCCTTGAAG
>CAMYKE010000577.1:1152-3037 GCA_947258895.1 uncultured Pseudomonadales bacterium
ATGGAGAGTCACGGTCTCAACGTCGAAACATTATTCCGTTGAGATCTGCAGTATCGCCGCAACCACCGAGCGTCCCTCGAGCGCCAGGATATTGAATGTTCTGCAGGCAGCCTTGCTGTCCATCACCTCGAAGCCGATGCCCTTTTCGAGCAGCGTAGCGTTTATGAGCGGGGCGGGAAACCGGAGATGCCGACCGGTTCCGAGCAGTACCAGGTCGGGTTGCATTCGTGTCACCTTCAGGAAGTCTTCGGGCCTGAGTCTGGCGACGCTGCTGACCGGCCACTCGGGATCGAGGCGGCTCGGGCTCAGCAGCAGGTGGCTCGTAATGCGGGACTCACCCACTATGACGACGCCCGGTTCGCAACTGCGTACCTGCAAGATCTTTTCATCTGTGTCACGAATCAGCTGCATGGCCGGTAAGATAACCGATTACCGGTTGCTTTCGAAACTCGTGGAGATGACAAGCAGATATGCCTGAGACAGGGATGGCATCGGGACCCGATATACGGCCCAGGTCACGCGACCCGGAGGTCGAAAGCGCCTGTCTCAGGGCGGGTCTGTCACCGCTGCAGGCGCGTGTTGTTGCCGGGAGAGTAGGCGATCTGACGGCGTCACCCGAGCAGATCGTGAGACCACGACTGGCCGATCTTCATGATCCATCGCTGCTTGCCGATTCTCGTCTTGCATCCGGGCGCCTGGCGCAGGCCGTGCAGAACAGCGAGTGCGTTGGCATCCTCACGGACTACGACGTGGACGGCATCACTTCTCATGCCATCGTGTTCGAGGCGCTCACCCGTTTCTTTGGTTTGCCAGCGGCACGGGTACAGCATCACATCGGACATCGGCTCAAGGATGGCTATGGCGTCAGCGCCGCCCTGACGGAGCGCATACTGGCATTGCCGGAATTGCCGGCGGTCATCGTAACGGCAGACTGCGGATCGTCCGACCAGCCGCAGCTGGAACGGCTTGCGGCGGCGGGCATAGACATCGTGGTGACCGACCATCACGCCATACCGGAAGAGGGCATACCCTCGTCAGCATATGCGGTCGTCAATCCCAGTCGAGCGGATTGCGGCTTCCCCGATCGCACGGTCGCCGGTTGCATGGTCAGCTGGATGCTGATGTGCGAGGTACGGAGGCGCCTGATAGAGGCGCAGCATCTGCCCGGCGACGCGCCGAAGCTCGGATCTCTGCTTGATCTCGTGGCCCTCGGGACGGTTGCCGACGCGGTGTCGCTGTTTGGTGCCAGTAACCGGGCCGTTGTTCTGCGGGGGCTGGAACAGATGAATCGCCTGAAGAGGCCCTGCTGGCGCGCCCTTGGGAAGCTGCTCGGCCGGGCGCAGGGCTATACGGTTCAGGATCTCGGATTCCAGATCGGGCCGCGCATCAATGCGCGGGGCCGTATGGCCGACCCGTCAGCGGCGTTACGGTTCGTCCTCGCGCCAGACGAAGCGGAGGCAGCAGAGCACCTGGAGCTGCTGGATTCCGATAACCGTGACCGTCGCGAAACCGAGAGCCGGATGCTTGGCATTGCGAGGACCCTTGCGAGCGAGCAGCTTGATATATACCATGCAGCAGGAAAACCATGGGGCTGATTTTATCAAATTCTTTAAGATGGGCCGGGTAAAAATTGTACCAGACCTTACTACATACTTTAATCAGCACGGTAGCGGCAATGATCCGGTCCTGTTGAAAGACTGCTGGCAGGAAGAACGACGACTTAAGGGTTTGCACTACAGGTAGTAGATCTTCCATTTTCATGGACATGAAAACATCTTTTGTCATGCCGGTGGGTACGTGCCCCTTTCTCATTTCTTCCCGGGCTTCGCTCAATGTTCCAGAGACCTCAAGCCCCAGCACTTCATTGAGATTTGCATTGCTGTCC
>CAMYKE010000578.1 GCA_947258895.1 uncultured Pseudomonadales bacterium
GCGCCATTCCGCCTTGCTGCGCTCGATGGGGGTGATTTTAGGGGCGGCTGCACCGGCAAACTGAAAGGGCAATGTAAGGGCGCTGCCGACAACGGTGGCCGCAGCGATAAATTGGCGGCGATTCATGGGTAAATCCTGCTTGAAAGGTATCACAGGGTAAGATGGTTACACGCCGGTTTAGTTCCTCGTGGTGGGGGAATGAGCCTCCGGAGTGGCGCCACCGCTTAGACCGCCGGGGCGGCAGGACCCACCCGGCTGCGGGCTAGGAGCTGTTACTGTGCGGCAGAATGAGATCCAGGGTTTCAGCGAGACCGTTCATCGCGTCCGTGAGCAATGGCTCGATATCTTCCATGTCGAGGTTGAGCATGCGCTTCGCCTGCGCGGGCAGGGTATCGTAGCCAAGCTGGATGGCATCGGGCTCCGGCACGGTGCCGGCAAAGTGCCTGGCGGTGTGCATGATATAGCTTTCCAGCTGGTTTTCATCCGCGCGTTCGGGGCGGTCCTGGTACAGGATCAGGTTACCGAACTGCTCGGGGAGACGCCATTGCTGCGCGAGGGCTGCGCCGAGTTCGGCGGCGCTGAATCCCAGTATCTCACGCTCGGCGACATGAAGTGGTTTGCCCCTGGTATCGGCCTGGAGGATGGCGCGTTGCGCCGCTTCGGGCCTGGCCTCATAGAGCACCAGGTGCCCGATATCGAGCAGCAGACCGGCGACAAACAGGCGCTCGCAGCCTGATGTTCCCTCGCGCTCCGCCAGTCGACGCGCGAGCAGAGCCCGTTCAATGCTGGAGACCCAGAACGCATCGATGCTCATGATGTCATTGCGTACGCCACGAAAGGTTTTGGTAATGCTGGTGGCGATAACCAGGTCGTAGATGTGCTGAAAACCGATTACCTGCACGGCGCGGGTGATGGTATCGATTCTCGCCACCAGTCCGAACAACGGACTATTCGCAATTCGCAGCAAACGCGCACTGAGGCCCGGGTCATTGACCAGTACGTCGCTTAGCTGGCTCATTTCGGACTCGGGGTCGACAATGATATCGCGTACCCGGAAGTAAATGTCGGGAAGGCTGTAGAGGCTCGCTGTCGAGGTAACGATCTCGCTGAGCGCATCCTGCTGCGGTGCCGGGGTAACTTCTGTGGCCTGGAGCATTTTTTGTATCCTGCGAGCCAAGGGCAGTGTACGCAGCGCCTCTGGTGAGTCGATGAATGCCCTGATTTACTTAATAATTCGAGCTTCGTTTTCAGCGACGCCCGGATGTAAACGCCGGAGGGTACCGGCAAAATTGGCCATCCCAGGGTACCCGCTGCGGCGCAAAACGTGACGAGACTGGAGTTGCGGTACGATTCAATACGATTAAGTCTAGCAGAAATCGGCATATTCGCCTGTTTTTGACGGTATCGGTAGTATCCGTAGCAGTTTACTCCGGCGGTGCATTTCGGCGATAATTTCGGCTGCAATCCATAACTCCCCGAAATCCCCCTTCACTCCGATGCGTGCCAGGTCATTCAGAACCCATTCGTTGTCCCTGCTCTGTTTCGGGGTTATCGTGCTGCCAACTGGCTTCGCTTTTGCCGCGCAGCCCGCACTGGAGACGGTGGTCAGTGTAGCCACCCGCGAAGACACGGCCGCGGCGAACATTGCCCATTCGATCAGCCAGGTGGGTCGTGCTCGCATCGCGTTTGTCGGCCAGTCGCATATCCAGGAGGTCATGCTCAGGATTCCGGGGGCCAACTTGCATCGCGGCAGTGGCCAGGAATACCTGCCGGCGATTCGCTCCCCGGTACTGACTGGCGCTGGCGGTTGTGGCGTCGTGTTGATGCTGGAGGACAATATCCCGCTGCGCCCGGCGGGTTTCTGTAATATCAATGAGCTGGCCGAGGGGATCGAGATCCAGCGCGGCCCGGGAAGCGCCTATTACGGTTCCAATGCACTGCACGGGGTCGTCAACGTGCTGGCCGTACCGAGTGGCCTGACGCCCGGGTTGCTGGGCGTGGATGCGGGGCCCCATGACTACCGCAGACTGCGACTATCCCTCAGCACCGAGGCTGGGGGCATCAAGGTTACGGCCGCACACGACGGCGGTTTTCGCCGCGACTCCGGATTCGACCAGCAGAAACTGACGGCATGGCGGCTGTTGGACGGGGCGGGGTATGACATGCAGTTGGGTATGACGCTGGTGAATCTCGAGCAGGAAACGGCTGGCTACATCGAGGGCCTTAATGCCTACAAGGATTCGGCGCTGGCGGAGTCTAATCCAAATCCGGAGGCCTTCCGCAATGCCGTGGCCGGCCGCGCGTGGTCCCGCCTCACTTTGCCCGTGTCTGAACAGGCCCGACTGCGGGTGGCCCCCTATGTGCGCTGGTCGGAGATGGAGTTCCTGCAGCATTTCCTGCCCGGCGATCCACTCGAAGAGAACGGCCAGGCCAGTGTGGGCGTGCAGTCAGGTTATTACGCGAGCGGGCCAGGTGAATTGCCAGTCGGCTGGACGGTCGGGCTGGACGCTGAATTCACCAGCGGCTTTTTACAGCAGGGCCAGGACAGACCCACCCCGGGTTCGGCGTTTCTCCGCGAGACGGTGCCGGTCGGCAAGCACTACGACTATGACGTCGAGGCGGGGATGGCGGCGGGTTATGCCAGCCTTGACTGGCAAGCGACGCCGCGGTTGGCGATCACGGCGGGGATTCGCTACGAGTACCTCGACCGACAACCGCATGCGGGATGGCCGTACCCGGGACGATGGCTCCGCTTGCGGGTTTTCCGGTTGTCGCTATAGCCGTCCCGCGGATCGCAGCGACGATTTTGGCAACTGGTCTCCAAAACTGGGGTTTATTTATCACCTGCTGCCGGCGCTCGACGTTACCCTCAGCCTTGCACGGGGTTTTCGCGCGCCTCAAGCCACTGAATTGTACCGCCTGCAGCGTGACCAGGCGGTGGCAGACCTGGAGTCCGAACAGCTGGACAGCATTGACCTGGGACTGCGGGGCGCACTCGGGGCGCTGGACTACCAGCTCTCGGTGTACTACATGGAGAAGATGTAAAGGAGTTATTTGATTTTGCAAATCGCAATAATATTGCTTTCCCGGCAGTAAATGTAATTGGTACTAATAGTGTGAATGCGGTTTTGGAAACAGCCAGGGATGTAAATTCCCCGGTAATCATTCAGTTTTCGAATGGCGGTGCACATTTTTATGCCGGAAAAGGGCTTAGTAATGATGGACAACAGGCTGCAATTGCAGGTGCTGTTTCCGGAGCATTACATATACATAATATGGCTGAAAAATGGGGTGTTCCTGTGATTCTTCATACAGACCATGCCGCTAAGAAATTACTTCCATGGATAGATGGATTATTGTCAGAAGGTGAGAAATTCTATGAGAAGAACGGCAGACCTTTGTACAGTTCACATATGCTTGATTTATCTG
>CAMYKE010000579.1:0-1569 GCA_947258895.1 uncultured Pseudomonadales bacterium
GGCGTGCCCTTCGTTTCGACCGCTGACGTGCTGTTCAATGATCGTGCGCTGGCCATGCAGGTACCCTACGCAAGCGGTGACGCGCCGCTCGCGTGCCATACCATCGCCACCGGGCAAAACGCCGGCTGGATTTGGGATATCGGCCTGACCTCGCGGCGCGGCGTCGGGCATGTCTATTCCAGCGACTACCTCAGCGATGAAGAGGCGGAGCATAATCTGCACGCCTACCTGGGCGCTGCCGGCGAGGGGCTGAGCGCCCGGAAAATCAGTTTCGAGTCGGGACACCGGGCGCAATTCTGGAAACACAACTGTGTCGCCGTGGGCATGGCCGCGGGGTTCGTAGAGCCGCTGGAAGCGACGGCGATCATGCTGGTGGAAATTTCGGCGCGCTACATAGCGGAGAATCTGCCGCCGGACGATGATGTCATGGCGATTACCGCGAAACGCTTCAACGAGCAAATGGATTATCGCTGGCGCCGGATCATCGATTTCCTGAAGTTGCACTATATGCTGAGCAAGCGGCCCGAGCCTTATTGGCAGGCGCATCGAGATCCGGCGTCCATCCCCGCCAGCCTGAAGGAAGACCTGGCTATCTGGGCGTTTCGTGGCCCCATCAGTGCCGATTTTGAAAGCGCTATCGAATTGTTTCCCGCCGCCAGTTACCAGTATGTGATCTACGGCATGGGCTTCAAGCCGGACTTCTCGCGACAACAGTACCTGTACCGCTACCAGCAACAGGCACAACGCATAATACAGCGTAACCGGCAATTGACGGAGCAGATGTTACAGACCCTGCCTCCGCACCGCGACTACATCGAACGTTGGCTTGCCGCCGCCAACCGACAATGACGCCAAATTGCATGGCAGCCGATTTCCAGCGAAGGACGCAGACGAAAAAACTATGACAGAATTGGTAGAACTCAGTAGTAGCAAGCATGGCCGATTGCGGGTCGTCGCCAACAGTTCGCTGGCCTATGCTTCGAGGTTGCATGCGCTCAAAGTGCGGGTCGCGGAGGTCGGCAAGGCGGTAAGCAGCTTCCCGGTGTTCTTTTCGCGCAACTCAATCACCGGGGACTGGCAATTATCGGCAGTTGCCAGCTTCGAGCAGGGCAGCAACCTGTTTGTGGAAGACGAGCAGTGGACGGCGACCTACCAGCCCACGGCATTGCTGACCTACCCGTTGTTTCTGATGAACTCGCCCGCCGGCGACCACAGTTATACCGTGGGTATCGACGAGAACAACAACGCATTTTCCGAGCAGCAGGGTGAGGCGCTGTTTGACGACAACGGCAAGGCCACACCCTATTTACGACAGTTGACCACGATGCTGGAAGCCGACATCCAGAACGATATCCAGACCTATCAGTTTGGCAACAAGCTCGACCAACTGGGGCTAATCAAGGCGATCGATGTGCAGGTCCAGTATGGCGACGATTCCGTGCAAGTGTTGCGTGGTTTGCACACCCTGGACGAGGACAAGCTGCAATCGTTGACGGCGGAGCAGTTGCAGGAGTTGAGCGGCAAAGGCTACCTGGCGCCGATCTACGCCATGCTGGTGTCCATATTCCA
>CAMYKE010000579.1:1611-3480 GCA_947258895.1 uncultured Pseudomonadales bacterium
GGAAAGCCGGAGGTGGCGCGGGAGGGCGCGCCGGCCTGAACCCTGCCCGTATTTACTTGAGTCCGTTCCGGGAACGGTTCTGCATGCCCGGGATGACTGATTTTGCGTCCCTGGCTCGTCGAGCTTTTCCCCGTTTCGTTAATCCTGGACCCGTTGTCCCATACCGAACCTCCGCACCGATATCGGTATGGGAGGCAGACGCAGAGCTGGCCAAACTTACGCAGTGCTACCTGAGCATGGCTATATTTGCATTATAATCATATAATTCAACAATACTATTATGATTCGAAGCCGGCGCGCGTTATTGTTCCGGTTCCGGTTCCGGTTCCGGTTCCGGTTCCGGTTCTGGTTCCGGTTCCGGTTCCGGTTCGGATCGTCCAGCTTTACTACACTGGCGAAACGAAAATGTTAAGTGCAAACAAGGGATTGAATCTAACCCAGCAGATCGCCCATACCCTCGGCAAGGCGATCGTGGCCGGCGTCTACGGCGATCATAATCCGGTACCCAGCGAGGCGGTCCTGTGTGAGCAGCTGCAAGTGAGCCGCAGCGCCGCGCGCGAGGCGGTGAAGTCGCTGGCCGCAAAGGGCCTGATCATGTCCCGGGCCAGACAGGGCATTCGGGTGCTGCCGGAAAGCGAGTGGAACCTGTTTGACGCCGACGTGCTGGGCTGGATTCGTGATTCGAATCCGTCGCTGGAACTGTTGCGGGAGTTCGCGGAGTTACGCATTGCCATTGAAACCCAGGCGGCGCGCCTGGCAACTATTGGCCAGGATCCGGAAAAAATTGCGCAAATCGAACGGGCGCTGGAGCGCATGCGCGCCGCGGAATTGGGCCGCGATGATCCGCTCGAAGCGGATATCGCGTTTCATGTGAGCATCCTGCATGCTACCGGCAATCGATTTTTTATTCAGATGTCCCGCATCATCGATACCACCCTGCGGGTCAGCATTCGCCTGACCAATCTGCTCAGCGGGGTAGACGCGGCGCCCTACGCCACGCACCGTCCGGTCTACGAGGCGATCGCCGCTAACCAGCCGGAGCAGGCCGCCCGGGAGATTGAAAAACTGGTGACGGTGACGCATGACCTTATCACCGGTGCCATACACAAACCGACCGACAGGGTAAACAGCGTGTTGCAAGCTGGCGCTCAGCAAGGTGCGCCTTGGGCTCGTGGCGGATTTCGCAACAAGATATTGGCAGTCGGCGACCGTGACCAGCCGCCCCATTGGGGGCTTGAATAGGCCCTCATTCCTGCCGAAACGCGCACGACTAGCCGGGGCGTAACGGACCGGGTTGGGCTCATGATTGAGCTGAGCCCGTCTGCCGGCCGCCGCCCGGCTCGGTCCACGGCAACAGAAATTACTTGCAAAAAAACTTTTCAATCTGCCAGGGAGGGGGGTTCTGATTGACTGCCAGTCTCTTGCATGATAAAACATACAAATAATTAAAAATCGCTGCGGCCGCAGCAAAATTCCGGTTTCCAGGGGAGTCCCAGATGTCGTTTATGACCATTCAAGTCGTAATTTTCTTCTTTATTACGGCGCTCATTGGCTTCCTGACTTTCCTCAAGTGTCACGCGGCAAAGAAAACCGAAGACCACAGTGTCAGCGGCGAAAACAAGGAAATCTTCCTCGCCGGTGGCGGCCTGTCCTGGATATTCGTAGCCGGCTCAATAACCCTGACCAACCTGAGCACCGACCAGTTGGTGGGCATGAACGGCAACCAGATGGCGTTGCTGGTGTGGTGGGAATTCGCAGCGGTTGGCGGCCTGATCGTGCTGGCCAAGGTGTTTTTGCCGGTGTATTACAAATACCAGTGCACCACCACCACCGAATTGCTGGAAAAGCGCTATAACGACCATCATATTC
>CAMYKE010000580.1 GCA_947258895.1 uncultured Pseudomonadales bacterium
GTATTGCGGGCGCCATCCGCAATCGCTACATTACCGGTACGCTGTCAACACGGCGGTATCATAGCGCCGAAGCGCCGCGGTAGCATTGGCATCCTGCAATTGGGATGCAGGCGTGAAGAGTGCGCCAAATGTATCCATAACCAGAAAATTATATTCAGGCGAAACTGCATCGATGGACTATCTACTGACACTCGCAACCGATCCCGCTGCCTGGGTGGCGCTGGCAGCACTTACGGCAATGGAGGTCGTGCTGGGTATCGATAACCTGGTTTTTATCTCGATACTATCCGACAAGCTGCCCGCTGAGCAGCGCTCACGGGCGCGTCGCATTGGTATCGGTGCCGCGCTGATACTGCGACTCGCATTGCTGGGTACAGTTGCAATCATTGTCAGGCTCACAGAGCCGCTCTTTGCAATTTTTGGAAATTCCTTCTCCTGGCGCGACATTATCCTGATCGCCGGCGGCCTGTTCCTGGTCTGGAAGGCGACCAAGGAGATACATCATAAAGTAGATCCCGATAGCGGGTCCGACGTGCTGAATCCGTCGGTGGCGGCTACCAGCGTAGCAGCGGTTATCCTTCAAATCCTGGTGCTGGATATGGTGTTTTCAATCGACAGTATTATTACCGCCGTGGGCATGACCGAGCACATCCCGATTATGGTGATCGCGGTGATCATCGCCGTCTCCTGCATGATGCTCGCGGCGGATCCGCTGGCGAATTTCATTAACGCCAATCCGACGGTGGTGATGCTGGCGCTTGGATTCCTGCTGCTTATCGGCACCACCCTGATCGCGGACGGATTTGGCGCGCATTTGCCAAAAGGCTATGTGTATGCGGCGATGGCATTCTCCGTTTTGGTCGAAGTACTGAATATGCTGGCTCGGCGAGCACGGCGAGAACGCGCGGCCGGCTGAGCCGTGTCTCGACGATCGCAATGGACCGCAACAGCTCCGGGTTACCCGTTTTTGCGCGTCCAGGTTGTCCAATCATTGGCGAAAAACAGGAGTCCCGAGGTATATGCGTGAAGTAAGGTATTCAAAGGTACTGGTATTCGTGGCGGTTTCCGGCTTTGTGAGCATCGGTCATGCGCAATCCGGGCCTGACCCGGAACTTAGTGCGGTGTCAATGTGGGCGAGCAAGTATGCTACAGAGGGCAGGGATAACCTGGATTCCGGGGGCATTGTCTCAGTCGAAGGTGCAGCGCAATGGCGGCAGCTGGCCGTGGGTGCCTGGTATGGAACCGGGGATAGCGACTCCTACGAGGAATTCAACCTGAGCATGGTGTATGGCTTCGAGACAGGGCCAGTTGAAGCCTATGCCGGCTATACCCGCCTGGAATTCCTGAAGTCCCGCGAGAGCGATAACGAATTTAGCGCCGGCATCGCTATCACCGGTATCCCGACGCTGGTCCCTGCCCTGGACTATACTTATTCGACCGAAGCAGGGGGCGGGTTTCTGGAAGTATCGCTGCGCCAGCTGAATGCATTCCGGGACGGCCGCGTAACGCTCGAGCCCTATGTCAGTCAAAGTTTCGATTTCGGTTATGCGAGCTCCGCGTACGACGGTCCAAATAATTTCCAGGCGGGGATAGACCTGTCCCTGGAACTGACGGAACAGCTCAGCCTGGTCGCCTCGGTTGTCCATAGCTGGGCCCATGAAGATGTCTCCAACGATGGTGGAGGTGATCTGAGCTGGGGAAGCATTGGCCTGGCAGCCAGTTTTTGATCGGGTCGAAAAATATTGGAGTTGATGCAGGCAAGCTGCCTGGGGGAGTAAGGAATTGAGGATAATCACGTTAGCCGTTTTACTCACACTAAGCGTCCCTGCGTTGGCATTTGAGCTGGCGACCGAGATCACGCGGCACGTTATGCCAAAGTCCCGTTGGTAAGGAAGGCCACCTCTCTCAGGGGGTCGACAGTAACGAGCGGCATGCTGAGTGTAACCGGGACCGCAAGCATCGTGCTGTGGGCCAAGGTTGGCGGTGCATACTACTTTTCCAAATTGCCCAACCTGCAGAACGTTAGCAATGCGGATAAACTAAAATTTCAGATACCCTTCTTCGCGGAGGATAAAACCGTAACCGAGGTCGTAATCGAGGTCGAGATGCTAACCGCGGGCAACGTTAGCCTGTCCGGCTTGCGGGTGGGCGATGACTGACTCCACCACGCGACAGGGGGTACTGAAATGAAGCTCGCTTCTTACTTCCTGGCCGTCTGATCGATGCGCTCCAGGATTACGGTCAAGAGAGTCTCGGGCGCTACCATCTACAAAATGCTCTTCATTGGCTTCCTGTGTTTCCATATCGTCACCACGCTCCTGACCATTGCGCTGGTGATGGCGGGAGCCGTGGATGTTACAGAATCCGCGGTGACCGAAGCGGTGTCGCCGCTGCTGTTTCTCGGCGCATATTTAGTGGTCGGGGTATTGCTGTCCCCGCTTTGGGTTGGCGCGCTATGGCTCTCCATTTGGCCGGGGCTGTGGCTGTACTCCCTGTTTTGGCCCTTGCGGCTTGGCTACGTTTCGCCTGGGGAGCAACCTCGCGCCTGACATTTCTCTGCGTGTCGAAGCGAGGTCCCGGGAAAAGGTCTGTTCCCGTTGCATACGCTTTAGCCGCTATATCTCACCGATTCGGCGATCCAATGCCCTGAAGCCTTGTCAGTATAGTGCGAATTGCCTATTTGGTTTCTCGCCGGATCTTGCACGCTGTACGGAATTTTTCTCCTGCGGCTATAGCGACGGCTATCCCTTTCGTCGGAAAATCCCGT
>CAMYKE010000581.1:0-1859 GCA_947258895.1 uncultured Pseudomonadales bacterium
ATGCTGTCGGGCAAGCATTTATGCCATCGGACCCCGGCCGGCATGCAGCGGTCAAGGGACTGATCGAAACGGCTTGCAAGCAGGAAGGGTTTGCCCTCATCGACTGGCGTGACGTCCCCACCAACAATGGCGGATTGGGCAAAACGGCATTGGACAGCGAACCGCTGACCCAGCAATTTTTTGTTCGGCCCGAGCGCCCACTTGATACCGTGCAGCTGGATGTAAAGCTTTATGTCCTGCGCAGGGTGATTGAAAACGAGGCGAGGAATACCGGCCTGGTCAGCACCGGCGAACAGGTGTTCTATATTTGTTCGCTATCACGCTCCACTGTCGTGTACAAGGGGCTTTTGACCTGCCAGCAATTGAAGCCCTATTACCCGGACCTTTCCGATGCGCGTGTGATTTCCTCGCTGGTGCTGGTTCACGCACGCTTCTCCACCAATACCCTCGGCGCCTGGAATCTGGCGCATCCGTACCGGTTCTGCGTGCATAACGGCGAGATCAACACGTTGCGCGGCAACCAGAACTGGATGAGGGCGCGTGAGGCGGATCTGGCCTCACCGCGTTTCGGCGCCGCTATCGAGAAGATCAAACCGGTAGTGACGGAAGGGCTCAGCGACAGCGCGGTATTCGATAATGTGCTGGAGCTGCTGGTGCTTGCCGGCCGGAACCTGGCGCATGCCCTGCGCATGCTGATCCCGGAAGCCTGGCAGCAGGATGCGCACATGGATCCCGGGCGCCGCGCCATCTACGAATACCACAGTGCGTTGATGGAGCCCTGGGACGGTCCGGCGCTGGTCGCCGCGACCGATGGGAAACGCATGGTGGCCGCGCTGGACCGCAACGGTCTGCGTCCCTGCCGCTACTGTGTGACCAGGGACCGGCGGCTCATAATGTCCAGCGAAACCGGTTCACTCGAGGTCCCGGCGGCGGAAATACTACACAAGGGCCGGCTGCGTCCCGGCCAATTGTTTGTGCTGGATCCCGCACGAGGCGGGATCGTGGACGAGGAGCAAATATTTGCGGAACTCGCCGAGCGTCCCTACGCCAGCTGGCTAAAGGAGCAACAGGTGCGTCTTGCGGACGTGGTAAAAGATGATTCGCCCACCACGAAACCGCCGCCACTTAAATATACTTTGCCGCAATACCAGCGTGCCTTCGGGTATACCATAGAGGGTCTGCGTGTGCTGTTGCAGCCCATGGCGGAATTCGGTAAAGATCCAATTGGTGCAATGGGCAACGACAGCCCCCTCGCCGTGTTGTCGGCCTGCCCCCGTCCGCTCAGCCACTACTTTCTGCAACAGTTCGCCCAGGTCTCCAATCCTCCACTGGACTATATCCGCGAGGCTCTGGTGACTTCACTCAGGTGTCCGGCCGGACGCCAGCGTAACGTGCTGGAGGAAACCGCCGCACATTGCCGGCAGTTGTTTCTCGACTCCCCCCTGTTGAGCCAACCGGAGTCGTGGGCCATCGAGCACCTCGACAGCAATGGCATACGTACCCGGCGAATAGCGACCACCTTTCCGCGGGGCCAGTCCATGCACGACGCCATTGCCGGTATCTACGAACGCGCTGAACATGCAATCCACGAGGGTTTTGAAATTCTGCTGCTGTGTGATCGCGACGTCGGCCCTGCCCGCATCGCCGTCCCGTCGCTGCTCGCCACGAGTGCGCTGCATCATCATCTGGTCCGCACCGGTCTGCGCACGCGCACGGCTATTGTCGTCAGTTCCGGAGAACCGTACACGGTTCACCACTTCTGCACGTTGCTCGGCTACGGCGCCGATGCGATCTACCCGTGGCTCGCGTACCAGAGTATCGAGGCGGTGGCAGCAACAGAAAGCCCCGCTGACGACCCG
>CAMYKE010000581.1:1963-3708 GCA_947258895.1 uncultured Pseudomonadales bacterium
TTTACCGGCACCACCGCGCGTATCCCCGGCGTCGGACTGGCCCAGATCGAAACAGAAACCCGGGAGGCACACGCCATTGCCTTTGGCAGGAGTATCACGGCCAACCTGTCTTTGCGCCAAGGCGGCGAATTCTACTGGCGCCGTGACGGAGAACTGCACCACTGGAACCCCTACACCATCGGCAAGCTGCAACAGGCGGCACGCAACAATGATGAGCAGGCCTACCGAGACTTCGCGGGTTTTATGAATAACCAGAACCCGCGCCTGCTCAACCTGCGCGGCCTGCTGGCATTTAACGAGGACCCGGCCAATTCCGTGCCCCTGAAAGACGTGGAAACGGTCGCATCGATCATGCGGCGATTCTCCAGCGGTTCGATGTCATTCGGCGCGTTAAGCCAGGAAGCACATGAGACCATGGCGATCGCCATGAACCGCGTCAACGGCAAGGCCGGTAGCGGTGAGGGTGGCGAGCAGGAAGAGCGTTTCGGCACCGAGCGCGAAAATTCCATGAAGCAGGTGGCGAGTGCCCGCTTCGGTGTAACCGCCTACTACCTCGCCATGGCCAAACAGATCGAGATCAAGATGGCGCAGGGCTCCAAACCGGGCGAAGGCGGCGAATTGCCGGGCGGCAAGGTGGATGAAGGAATAGCACGGGTGCGCTTTACCGTGCCCGGCGTCGGCCTGATTTCGCCGCCGCCGCACCATGATATTTATTCCATCGAGGACCTGGCACAACTCATTCACGACTTGAAATGTGCCAACCCTGCGGCGGAGATTCATGTCAAACTGGTGGCCAAGGCCGGTGTCGGTACGATCGCCGCCGGAGTTGCCAAGGCTCGTGCCGACGCGGTGCTGATTAGCGGTGATTCGGGCGGTACCGGGGCCTCGGTAAAAACCTCGATCAAGTCTGCGGGTGCGCCCTGGGAGCTTGGTCTCGCCGAGACCCACCGTGTCCTGCTGAGCAGCCGCCTGCGTTCCCGGATTACCGTGCGCACCGATGGTGGCCTCCTCACCGGTCGCGATGTGATCGTCGCTGCGCTGCTGGGCGCCGAGGAATACGGCTTCGGCACCGCACCGCTGGTGGCATGCGGCTGCATCATGTTACGCAAGTGCCATTGCAATACCTGTTCGGTCGGCGTGGCGACGCAGGACCCTCGCCTGCGTAAAAAATTTACCGGCACCACCGCGCGTATCCCCGGCGTCGGACTGGCCCAGATCGAAACAGAAACCCGGGAGGCACACGCCATTGCCTTTGGCAGGAGTATCACGTTACAGGCGGCCTCCTGCAGCCACAGCAAGGGTATCCGCCCCGACGTGTCGGAATTGCTAATCCGGGAAATCTCCGGCGACACCCCCCGCAAGACGCGCGAGCAGAACCATCACCTCAGGCGCAAGATTGATCACCGCATTATTGAGACAGCACGCCCGGCGATCGAGAACCGCGAAACAGTGGCCCTGTCGACTCCCGTTCGCAGCCGCGACCGGACTTTCGGCACCCTGTTAAGCTACACCGTTACGCGCCGCCACGGCAGCAAGGGGCTGCCTCCCGGCACCATCAAGGTACACTGTACCGGGTCGGCAGGACAAAGTTACGGCGCATTTCTTTGCCGCGGCATTAACCTGCACCTGGAAGGAGATGCCAATGATTATATCGGCAAGGGCCTTTCCGGCGGCCTGATCAGTGTGCGCGCGCCGGCGGACAGCGGCTATCTCGCCGCGAAGAACGTGATTATCGGCAATGTCGC
>CAMYKE010000582.1 GCA_947258895.1 uncultured Pseudomonadales bacterium
AATTCTATAAGAATAGAATATTTTGGTATTAGAATTATTTTTAAATACTAATAAGAAATAAAAGAGTTGGCCTGTAAGCCGGGTTCTGTCGGGGACAGTCATTCATCTAGGACAGGCGTCACCACCTGTCTCAAGCAACCTACCCGGACCCTGCGCGGGCCGCACAATCGGATCCCTATTTGGTCTTGCTCCAGGTGGGGTTTACCGTGCCGCGGAATGTTACCACCCGCGCGGTGCGCTCTTACCGCACCTTTTCACCCTTACCCGACCACTCAGGAGTGGCAGGGCGGTATATTTTCTGTGGCACTTTCCATGGGCTCACACCCCCCAGGCGTTACCTGGCACCTTGCCCTGTGGAGCCCGGACTTTCCTCCCGGCATCTATTTTCCAGGTCTTCGACAGCTGGCTCAAGACCTGGAAAATAGATGCCGGACGACTGTCCAGCCAACTCCTGGCGCAAGCTTACTGGCTAGCGCGACCAAACTCAAGCCCGTCTTACCTGGCGAGCGCGCTGCACCACGGGATTGCCCGCCTGGCTAACCGGGTAGCAAATAGAAGCGG
Source organism: uncultured Pseudomonadales bacterium (assembly GCA_947258895.1). Next base: position 562 of record CAMYKE010000582.1, read on the forward strand.
CGGAGCATCAATCCTTTCAATCTCGATGCGGTACTGTACCGTGCTTCTAGGCCGCTAAACGCAGCAGCTAATATCCGCGCGTCGATTCAGGATCGCGAAACAAAGCACCGCGCTATTGGCAGGGCGCGCGAAATTTTCATGGCCATCAGGAAGCAACGAGGCAACCCGGTCCGGATCGAACTAACGTGCCTGCAGCGCTAATGCCTGCTGGTATAGCTCATTTTTCTTGTGACCGGTAATTTTTGCCGCCAGTTGTACCGCCTGTTTCAGCGGCAGGTCCGCCAGCAGTACTTCCAGCACCTGCCTTACAGATGTGGTCACCTCATCGCTCTGAACCGCCATATTACCCGCCACGATCAACACGAACTCGCCACGCTGCTGATCGGCATCGGATTGCAGCCATGCCAGGGCGTCCGCAACAGCCGCAGAATGAATGGTTTCGAATTTCTTGGTTAGCTCCCTTGCGATACATAGCGTCCGGTCGCCACCGAACACCTCGCCGAGATCGGCGATGCTGGCCAGTATCCGGTGCGATGACTCATAGAAAATCAGGGTCCGCGATTCCTCCGCCAGTTGTTCGAGCCGGAGCAGCCGCGCGCCTTGCCTGGCCGGCAGGAAGCCTTCAAATACGAAGCGGTCGCTAGCGATCCCCGATGCCGACAGCGCCGCCACCAGCGCACTCGCCCCCGGTATCGGAGTGACGCGAATGCCGTGCCGGTGGGCACAGCGCACCAGCTGGTAGCCGGGATCGGAGATAAGCGGCGTACCGGCATCGCTGATCAATGCCACCTTGCAGCCGCGTTGCATCTGCTCGATCAGCTGGCGACTCTTGGCATCCTCATTATGCTCATGGTAAGAGGTCACTCTGGTGGAGATCCCCAGATGCGACAGCAAGCGCATACTGTGCCGGGTATCTTCCGCGGCGATCAGGTCGGCATCGCGTAGCACCTCGATCGCGCGCTGGCTGATATCCTGCAGGTTTCCGATCGGCGTAGCGACCACATACAATTCACTCATTTATCGCTGCACCTGTGACAGAATGATGTAAAGGCTGGCTACCACAGCAGGCGCCCGGCACAGACTGCCAACGCCTTTGCGCGTGGCAGACCAGCGTACAGGATAATTTTTACCGCTTATTCGACTGCCCGCGGGTCTTTTCCCGGCCCGTGTAGGGTAAACTATCTGCCTCGCGTACACAGCAATTAAATAGTAACCGTCAACGACAGCGGATTTCCACAGCTATGCATCAACACCCTCTTCGCGCCCTGATCCTGCTTCTCTGCATGACCCCGAGGAGCAGCTCAGCCAGCTGTATAACCTGGCGCGCAAGAGCGATTCGCCGAATTCCGAAAATTACCGCATCCAGGCCGCGCTAATCCTGATGGAAATGAATCGGCTCGAAGAAGCCGAGGAACTACTGGCCAACATTAACAATGATCGCCTGCCAGTAGCCATCGCAGCCGACCATATCCTGGCCCGCGCCGACCTTGCCCTCTACCGCTTCGAAGCGAATGCCGCCCTCGCCATCCTCAAAAAGCGCCAGCCAAGGCTCACAAGCGCAGCCAGAGCAGACCGCACTATATACATTCGCCTTGGGCAACTGCGCGCCCAGGCCCATGAGCTGAATGGCAATTTCCTTGCCAGTGCCACCGAATTGATCCGCATTGCTCCGCTGTTACCCGACACCAGCGCGCAACTCAACCGGGAACAACTCTGGCAGTACCTGCTGCAGATTCCCGACCAGCAACTGGCGAATAGCGCCAGACATGGCGAGAAACTGCGCGGCTGGCTGGAGCTGGCCGCGCTGAGCAAAAAAAATCGCGACGATCTGGACCGCCAACTCGACGCGCTCAATACATGGCTAAGCCGTTGGCGCGAGCACCCGGCCGCCACGGACCTGCCGAATGAGCTCGCGCAGCTCAGCATCATGGTGAGCGAACGGCCAGCCAAAGTGAGCCTGCTGCTGCCATTGAGCGGCAAAAACGAGATTGCCGGAAAGGCGATCCTCGACGGCTTTCTGGCAACCTATTATGCCGCGCGCCAGAATTCAGGTTACAACCCGGAAATCCATATCGTCGATACCGGCACCAGTGAAGATATCCTTCCCGCATACGAGCTGGCGATCGCCGAAGGTAGCGAATTTGTCATCGGGCCACTCGAAAAAGAAAGCGTGCAGCAACTCCAGGCACTTCCAGAACTTGCGATCCCAACCCTGGCATTGAATTACGGCCATCCCGAGAAGGTGCTCGAAAACCTGTTCCAGTTCGGTCTCGCCGCCGAAGACGAGGCCGCACAGGTAGCCGAAAAGGCATGGCAAAACGGCTACACTGCCAGCCTGGTGATAGCCCCCAGCTCACCCTGGGGCAAGCGGATTGCGGGCGCCTTTGCCGATAAATGGGCGGCACAGGGTGGCACGGTACTGGAAACCCAGTATTTCGCCAGCGATAAAAATTATGCGGACGCCATCAAGGAATTACTGAATATCGACGACAGTGAGGCGCGCAGCGAACGGGTGCGCCGCATCGTCAATCGGACACTGGAAACCGCCGGCCGGCGGCGCCACGACATGGACTTCATTTTTATCGTCGCCACACCACAGCAGGCACGCCAGATCAAACCGACACTGGCCTTTTACTTTGCCGGCAGGATACCGGTTTACGCTACCTCGCATATCTATGGCGGTTCGCCGGATCCGCTGCAAAATCGGGATCTCGATGGCATAATTTTCTGTGAAACGCCGTGGATGCTGGACCAGCAGGACAACGAAT
>CAMYKE010000583.1 GCA_947258895.1 uncultured Pseudomonadales bacterium
ATTGAGGGCACAGCAGACCTCGCCATTAGCCGAATGCGGCGATTCGCCAGCGGAAAGTTTTGGGAAGCAACCAGGGAGCTCAAGCGGCAACTCTTCGCTGGAACGGACCGGTCATATTGGGTAGTCCGATATCGGCTGATGGCTTAAATCGATTCCTGCAAACCGGCGAGTTTTTCGGTGTTGTCGTGCAGATGTTTGCCGAGCTGGCGTCTTGCCAGTTCGTCGAAAGACCTGCAGCGCCTCTTCTTTTCACTGCTGCAATGATGACGCCGGTCGCGCACAGTGCAGAGAACATCAGCAGTAAGTTTGCCAGACCGCCTAATTGACTCTCCAGTCCGGCGGCAAGCAGCGGCGCAAAGAACTGACCGAAAAAGAATATGCCTGTCCACAAACCGGTACCGCGACCGCGAACGTCTTCGGGTAGAAGCGAGAGCATCCACGTGAGCAGAGTAGGTAGCAAGATGCCGAAGCCCAGAGTGGCAACGATAACCGCAATGCTTGTCACAACCAGCGAGCCGGACAGGCCGGTGCCCAGATAGCCGAAGGCGGCCAGGGTCAATCCGGTAAGTAGCAGCGTGGGGTCAGACGCGCCCCTCATGCGACTGAACACTAGTGATCCTACAGCGACTCCGATGTTGGCGCCGGCGCCGATCGCACCAATCTGCGCCGGAGAGACCGTGGCAGTCAGACCGAGAATTTCACCGAGCTTCACGATCATCGTGTAGAACACAATCCCGACGAACAATGTCGTCAAAAGAATCGGTAGCATACGGGCGAGCGGAAGGCTCGCGCTTTTCTGTTCCGTGTGGTCCGCTGAGCGTGCTGGTTCAAAAAGAATAATAGCGGCAGTGAGAGCTACGGGAAGCGCCAGAAGGTAGAGCAGGAACGGACCGCGGGAACCGAGTGCCTGCCCAAGAACGCCGCCAACGGCGATTAATACGATGGCGCTCAGGCTGACTGTCGCAATCTGCCGTCCAACCCAGCGTAAACGTTCCTTGCCGGTAAAGTAGTCACCGATCAGTGCCGTAGCGATCGTCATAATAATCGCTTCGGCCACGCCCAGTCCCACTCGAGCCGCAATAATCTGCTTAAGATCATTTAAAAAGAACGGCACAATACCGATGGCGGCGTAAATGACCAGAGCAAGGACCAGAAGGTTCTTGCGGCCAACCCGGTCAGAAAGCCATCCGGCCACGGGTGAAAACAGCGCCACGCACAGCGCGGGGACGGTCATAGCGATGGGCACAAGAAACTCGCTGCCCTTGACGCTGGCAAATTCCTCCAGTAGCAGCGGCAGCACCGGAACCAACGATATGATGGCCATTGGCGGCATAACAGCGGCCAATAACAGGATCAGGCCGTGCCTGGTAGAAGCCGTCGTATCTGCGTTGAGGTTTGCGCCTGGGGCGGCGGCTCCATTGCTCATAGTTTTGATCCGGTCAGCTATTTATTCATCGTTTCGTGTAACAAGGATTCAGGTGTCAGCTCGCAAAGACAGCACCTTGCTTGGATATTCTATGGCCATCTTCTGTCTGCCCGATTTGCCAGTAGCTACTGGCATACATATGGGTTCGGGCGATGTCGAGGTGTGACTTCAGATACGTGCGGATGGCCAGTGACTGGTTGAATTCGCCGGCGATCCATACCGATGGCTGACCGGTGAGGTTGGGCTTTGACGGCGTCCAGCAACACCTGGCCGGGCGTCTCGGGCGCCGCATTGACGAACCACTCAACTCTAATCCCCGGCGGGACGTTCAGCGGCTGGCGGTCGTCCGGACTGATGACTTCGAGCAGCACGTGGCCGATCGCATCTGCGGGAAGGCGCTCAAGATTTACACTGATGGCGGGCAGGGCGCTCATGTCGCCGACCAGCAAGAACCAGTCAGCAGTGTGGTCAAGCGATTTTCGCGGCCCGGGGCCACCTACCTTGATTGTATCGCCGGGTGCACAGTCCATCGCCCATTTGGCGGCCGGGCCTTCGCCTTCGTGGGTCACAAAGTCAATGTTTAGCTCCGCCTCGGAATCGGCCGTGGGAGGATGGAAACTTCTGATCGTGTAGGTACGCACCAGTGGCTTGTCATTGTCGCCGGATGCAGCGGGTCGCAGTTTCACATAGCCACCTTCGCTATCCTCTGGAAAGCTGGCCAGCTCGGATCCGCCCAACGTGACGCGCAACATGTTTGGCGTCACGTACGCTTTGCGTATGACTGCAAGGTTGCGCGGCGGCGGTCGCTTTTTGCGCTCTTGATTATGTTGGGGTGGCGCTGAAGTCACAGGCTGGCCTCAATAGCGATCAAGGTCGTTGGCCAGCACAACGCTTCCGTCAAACTTGCTGCTAACGCCATCGAGTATTTTCTTCCTGTGGTCGTCCGTGGCGAGTTTAGGTGCCTGATGCGTAATCACGACGGCTTTTACGCCGGCCGCTGCGGCAAGTTCGCCCACCTGAACCGGGGTGAGATGATGCGCACGGAAATGCCATTCCATATTGATAAATGCCTGCTCCGGCGCGTTGGGTAAGTACTCTCGCGCCCGGGAGATCACGACGGGAATATCCATCATTTCGCTCACCAGGAGGTCGGCGCCCTCTGCAAGTTTTTCGACGTTCTCGCTCGGACCGGTGTCGCCGGTATAGACAATCGATCGATCCGCCAAATCAAATCGCAGGGAAAGGGCCTTGGCTTTTTCCGGGGCATTGGCACTTTCCGGGATAGCAAAGTGACTGTTTTCGGCAACGGTAACCTTGACGTCTTTGAGCTCTACGATGCTGCCGTCAACGAGCTCTTTGACCTCAACGTTGGCCTGCCACTCTTGTCCCGGCATGCCGTAGGCGGCTTTCATTATCGGCGCCATGCCCGCGAGTAGGCCATCGACAAACTCCCGGGTGCCGGGCGGGCCGTAGATGGTGAGCACGCTGCGCGTGTTGGTCTGCATCCGCGAGCCAAGCACCCCGAGCACGCCGCCGGTGTGGTCAAAGTGCAAATGGCTTAAAAACACCGCTTGCACCTGTTGCAGCTTGAAACCGGCTTTGACCAACTGGCCCGTTGCGCCGTCACCGGCGTCGATCAGATAGATGTCCTTGCCGACCTGCAGCGCGTTGGCTGGCTGCGAGTGGCCGATCTCCGGCACCGGACCACCGTTGGTACCAAGCGTGATAAACGCATTGGCGGGTGACACCGCTGGCGTTGTTGCCAGCGCATCGGTGGCGCAGGCGCCCAGCGATCCTGATACAAACAAGCCGGTGGCAATCGTTGCCAGC
>CAMYKE010000584.1 GCA_947258895.1 uncultured Pseudomonadales bacterium
ACGACAGGATTTGAACCTGTGACCACCACACCCCCAGTGTGGTGCGCTACCAGACTGCGCTACGCCCCGTATAGTCAAATTTCACGTAATTTGAAGGGCGCAAATAATACCTTAAGCGCCATGCAATGGAAACAAGTAAGCGTTGTTTGCGCAGAGATTTGTTTGTCTTTCGCCAGAAACCTCAAGCGGTGCTGTACAGAGTACGACTCGGGCTCGGGCGGCGGCTGCGCTGTGGCCCCCAAACAAAATATTCCCGGCGTGGGTTAACCCGTATGTACTGCCACGAGCAACCAAACCGTGGGAAATACGGCTTTCCCGTCGCAGCCGACGGGCGCGATTCAGCTCCGGGTTTCCAGGAATTGGCGGACGGTTTTACGAATGCCGGTGGCGAATGACTCCCGCGGTTGCCAGCCCAGTTCATCGCGAATCTTGCGGGCATCGATGGCATAGCGCGGGTCGTGGCCCGGTCGATCTTTGACAAAGCTGATTAGAGTGCTGTAGGAGAGCCCGTCTGCGCGAGGCCGCAGCTCGTCCAGGAGCGCGCAGAGGATGTGAGCGACTTCGAGATTGGTCATTTCATTGCAGCCGCCGATATTGTAGGTTTCTCCCGGCAGCCCGCGCTGCAACACCGTGCGGATAGCACGACAATGGTCCGTAACGTATAACCAGTCTCGAACCTGCTGACCATTACCGTACAGGGGCAAGAGTTTACCTGCCAGCGCATTGTTGAGCAGCAGTGGAATCAGCTTTTCAGGATATTGATGCGGGCCGTAGTTATTGGAGCAATTTGACGTTAGCACCGGCAGGCCATAGGTATGATAATACGAATAGGCCAGGTGGTCGGCGGCGGCCTTGCTCGCAGCATAGGGACTGCTGGGCCAATAGCAATGCTGCTCTGTGAATGGCGGCGAATTCGGCTCCAGCGCGCCATACACCTCATCGGTGGAAATCTGCAAGAAACGGAAGGCACGTTTCTCGGTGGCTGGCAAAGCTGCCCAGTAGGCCCGGGCAGCCTCCAGCAGCCTGAAGGTACCCACGATATTGGTCTGGATGAATTCGTCCGGGCTTGCGATCGAACGATCTACATGGGATTCGGCCGCAAAGTTGATTACCTACATGGGATTCGGCCGCAAAGTTGATTACCGCGCGAGGTTTGTGCGCCGAGAGTAGTTGCCGAACCAGTCCGGCATCACAGATATCGCCCTCTACAAAGCTATACCCGGAGTTTTGAGCAATCGCAGCCAGGTTTTCCAGGTTAGCGGCATAGGTGAGCTTGTCCAGGTTCACCACAGCTTCATCCTGCTGTTCCAGCCAGTCGACAATAAAATTACTGCCAATAAAACCGGCGCCGCCGGTTACAAGGATCGCCATGAAAATCTACACCCACGATGGTAGCGCATAGCCAAGCATACAGAGACCGGGGCTATTGGCAAGCCAGCAGGTCGAAGCAGGCTACGAATCGGCTGCGAGTTTACTCACGGACGGGAAACAGGCAGCTGTTGGAGGGGAAAGGGTTACTTCGGCAGGCTGCGTGCTGAAGGGGCAGCACACGGAATAATCAGCAGATTGCCACCTGGGGCGCGCGTCAAGAGCCCGAAGCAAAGCGAACGCAATCTAGACTTTCAGGTCGACGAGCACGTCCTCGAGCTCTTTGATCATTTGCCTGATCAACTGCTGGGACTGGCTGGTATCGTCCTTCACGTCTTCGCTGGTAAGGCGCTGCCGGGCGCCGCCAATGGTGAAACCCTGGTCGTACAGCAGGGCACGGATCTGGCGAATGACCAGCACATCCTGGCGTTGGTAGTAGCGGCGATTACCGCGGCGCTTGACCGGTTTCAGTTGCGGGAATTCCTGCTCCCAGTAGCGCAGCACATGGGGCTTTACGGTACACAGGTCGCTGACTTCACCGATGGTGAAATAGCGTTTTCCGGGGATGGGGGGTAACTCGTGATTATGACTTGGTTCCAGCATAATCCTCTACCTTGGAGCGTAATTTCTGGCCGGGCCGAAACGTGACTACGCGACGGGCCGATATCGGAATATCTTCGCCGGTCTTGGGATTACGTCCTGGTCGTTGTTGTTTGTCGCGCAAATCGAAGTTCCCGAAACCGGAAAGCTTGACCTGCTCATTGGTTACCAGAGATTGGCGGATTTCATCGAAGAACATTTCGACAATTTCCTTGGCTTCACGCTTGTTGAGACCGAGTTCATCGAAAAGTTTTTCCGCCATGGCGGCTTTGGTAAGAGCACCCATATTAGCCCCTCAATACGGCATTAAATTCTTTTTCTAAGTTGTTGATAATGCTATCAACGAGCGCTGAGATTTCGCCATCTGTAAGAGTGCGCGATCTGTGTTGCCACGTCAACCCCATCGCGAGACTTTTTCTACCGGGCTCTATGCCCTTGCCCGCATACACGTCAAACACTGTTAAATCCGTCAATTGATCCCCGGCATGCTTTCTGACGATGCTGTCCACGGCGGCTAACGGTAACCGCTCATCAACTATTATAGCCAAATCTCGCCGTACTTCAGGGAATTTTGATAATTCCTCGAAAGCCGCCAACTGACCCTGCTCCAACGCTTTCAATTCCACCTCGAACAGGTACACGGGCCCATTGATATCCAGCGCACGTTCCAGGTTCGGGTGCAACGCGCCTAACCAGCCGATCGGCTCGCCCTGGAAATGAATCGACGCGGTCTGCCCCGGGTGGAGTGCGGTGTGCTCCGCCGCCGTAAAACTGTATTCGCCGGCATTGCCCCCCAGCGACAGCAACGCCTCGACATCGCCCTTGATATCATAAAAATCAACTTTTACGGGTGGCTGGGCCCAGCCCTCGGGCGCTCTGTTGCCGGCAATAAGTCCTGCCAGATGCGGCGTCTGGCGGATTTCGCCGGCGTCCTTGTAAAACACCAGA
>CAMYKE010000585.1:0-1790 GCA_947258895.1 uncultured Pseudomonadales bacterium
GCGCGCCCGGCGCGCAATCCTTCCAGTTCACTCGGCAGTTGTGCATCGAAACTGTCCGGGGCCGCAACTGTGTCGTTTTTCGCCATGATATAGGCACGTTGCACCGCGTGCTTGAGTTCGCGCACATTTCCGGGCCAGCTATGGGCCTCGAATTGCTGTAATGCCCCGCTCTCAAACTGTTTGCAGGTGTTGTGCCTGGAATTGAGCTCCTCCAGGAAGCGTTCCGCGAGCAGGCTGACATCGCCCCGGCGCTCGCGCAACGGAGGCAACTCGATCGGGAACACCCGCAGTCGAAAATAGAGATCCTCCCTCAGAGCCCCATCGACCACCGCCCTGGCCGGATCCTGATTGGTGGCAGCAACCAGGCGGGCGTCAACCGGAGTTTCCTGTTCCGCTCCCACCCGCAGCACCCTGCCGGTTTCCAGGACCCGTAGCAAGTGGGTCTGCATTTCCAGCGGCATCTCGGTGATTTCATCGAGAAACAGCGTCCCCGCGTTGGCGCGCTCGAAGAACCCCAGATGGCGGCGATTGGCGCCGGTGAAGCTGCCTTTCTCATGGCCAAACAACTGGGTTGACACCAGTTCCTGGCTGAGTCCGCCGCAGTTAACCGGCACGAAGGCCCCGCTGCGGTTGCTGAACCGATGGATGGCGTCGGCGACCAGCTCCTTGCCGGTACCACTTTCACCCTGGATGAATACCGTGCTATCGGTCTCCGCGACCTGCTGCACCTGCTCATACACGCTCTGCATCGCGGCGCTTTCGCCGATTAGCAGACCGAAGTGCGACAAAACCGAGGCCGGATCAGGGTCCTTTTGCTCCTCCGTTTCGGGAGTGAGCGTATTGAGTATCCCGATCAGTTCCCGTGGTTCGATGGGCTTTTGCAGGTACATCAGGCCGTCCCCGGCAATGCCGCTGATCAGTGATTTGACTCCCCCGTGGCCGGTGACGATGATGATTTTCTGTGGACGACGGGTCTGGAACGCTTCCAGTAATTCCAGGCCGCTGCCATCGGGCAACATCAGGTCCAGCAGCACCACCTCCGGCACTTGTTTGGAAATCGCCTCCCGCGCCGCGCTGACACTGCCCGCGCAGGTGACGCGATGCCCGTGCAGGCCCAGGAACTCCCTGATGCCCGTGGCAAAGGCTTCCTCATCATCCACCAGCAGTATGTGTGCCATAGGGGTCGGCTCTCGCTCCGGGCCCGCGCCCGAAGTAAACCGGGCCGGACCAAGTGGCCCCATATTCTGCGCCACGACAACCTTTGTCAAGAACCGCGCGGAGTTACCCGAGCCCTGCCGACATTGGCTATAATCAGGGACGCACATCACCATCGGAGGAGCAATGCACTCACTGGACCTCGCGAGTTTACGCGTGACAATGGCAACGCTGCCGATAATCGCGGCGCTCATTACACTGCTGTTGGCAGGCGCGGTCCTCGCGGGCTGGGTGTTGCAAATCGGCTGGCTGCATGATCCGCTACCGAATCAGGTAACCATGAAGGCCAATACGGCGCTGGGATTTGTGCTGAGCGCCCTGCTACTGCTCATCGTGCGGTACCAATCCGTGGTGGCAAAGGCCGCGCGCTGGGGCCTCGCGGGACTGCTGTTAACGCTCAGTTTGCTGACACTGGCGCAATACCTGTTCGATGGGGACCTCGGTCTGGATCAGTTGCTGGCCGACGCACCCGCGGACGCAATCCACACAGCGGCTCCCGGCCGAATGTCGCCCATGACCGCACTCAGCTTCGGGTTGCTCGGGTGCGCCCTGCTGGTCGGACATAGGGAAACCGG
>CAMYKE010000585.1:1825-3516 GCA_947258895.1 uncultured Pseudomonadales bacterium
CTGCGGCCGGGTGCTGGCGACGCTGGTGCTGTTCATTGCCATGGCAGCCATCCTGGGTTACCTCTATGCCGCGCCGACACTCTACCACCCCAACAAAAACCTCACGGCGATGGCATTTAGCACCGCCAGCCTGTTGTCGCTGCTTGCCCTTGGCGTGATCTGGCTACGCCCGAAATACGGATTTCCCGCGCTACTGACTGAGGAATCCCTGGTGGGAACCCATGTCCGGGCGGTGTTGCCCACGGTTATCTTCGCGCCCTTGCTAATCGGAGCGGCGGTTTCCGCGGGTTATGAATCGTGGTTTTTCGGACAACAGGCGATTGTCCTTACCACGCTGGGCGCCATGGCCGCAGCGGCCACGGTGGCCCTGGTGTCGGTGGTGGTATTGCGGCGTGCCGCCAGTGCCCTGAATATGCGGGACCGCGCGCTTGCGGCAACCACCAACGGCGTGATTATCACCGATCATCGCAAGGCGGATGAGCCCATCGTGTTTGTCAACGCTGCCTTTACTGCCATCACCGGCTATACCGCCGCCGAAAGCATGGGCAAAAACTGTCGCTTTTTAAACCAGGGTCTGGAAAATCCTCCGGAATGCATTGCAACCCTGCGCCGCTGTGTGGCATCCGGAACCGGGGGTACCGTGGAATTCAGGAACCGCTGCAAGGACGGCAGCACCTTCTGGAACCGGTTAAACCTGGCGCCGGTTGAAGATTATCGCGGAACGGTGACCCATTTTGTCGGGATTATCGATGACATTTCACAGCAGAAAGCGCAGCAGAGTCGACTGGAGGAAGCGCTCGAAGCCGCCCGAACCGCCAACCAATTGCGGGATACCTTCGTTCGATTGGTCAGCCACGAACTGCGCACGCCGCTCAACGCGGCGCTGACCTGGCTTCGGCTCATGGAAGTTGACGATCGAGCAGAAACCCAGGAAAAAGGGCTGGCGACGGTGGTCGAAAGCATTGAATCGCAATCCCGGCTGATCGACGACCTGGTCGACGCTACCCGCTTCACGACGGTGGGCGTGAGACTCGAGGCAGAAGTGGTCGATGCCCGACAGCTGGTGGAATCGACCCTGGAAGAACTACGGCCGTCAATAGAACAGGAGCGTAGTCTGTCGATTGCTATCAGTCCCGGGGACTACCAATTGACCCTGGATCCGTTGCGGGTAAAACAGATCCTCCGCAACCTGGTCACCAATGCGGTTAAATATACCGACGCGGGGGGGCGTATCAGCGTCAGTGTGGACGCTGACGGTGCCGGTGTGCGATTACAGGTCACTGATGACGGGAAGGGACTCACCGAAGCACAACTCAGCAGGGTGTTCGATCCGTTCTGGCGTGCAGATGACCATGCCCCCGGGCTGGGAGTGGGCCTGAGTATCGCCAGCGCGCTCGTGGAAGCGCACGGTGGCTCCCTCGAGGTCCGTAGCGGCGGACTCGGGCAGGGGTGCACATTTGAAGTATCCATGCCAAAGAACGCTGCCCCCCCCGGACGTGTGCCACTGACTGAAGAAACTGCGGCTTGAAGACCGCCTTGCGGGGCCGCGGTTATCGGTAAATTCTTCCCGCAATTGTAGAATTTACATCAGCTCGTTGCGGGATCGCTGCGCCATTTCACTTAAAAGCTCGCAAAACCAGGGCCATAGGAGGTGAGGCGTTACCTGTCTCGGGTGGCACGGAATATGCTCT
>CAMYKE010000586.1 GCA_947258895.1 uncultured Pseudomonadales bacterium
CGGCATCGTGGAATCGGTGGTGGATTTGCAGAAGATTATCGGCCTGGTCCCCGCCACGGACCAGGTAACGAAAGTCGACGCACCGGCTTTCGATCGTTTGCTGGCGGAAGTCGTGGTATCACACAAATGCGCCAATGTCGGCAAGAGCATTCGCGATGGCCGGTTTCGAACCCACTATAACGCGGCGGTAATCGCTGTAGCGCGCGACGGCGAAAACATCAACCGGAAGATCGGCGATATCGTGCTCCGGGTCGGCGACATGTTGTTGCTGGAAACCCATGCCGATTTTGCGGAGCAACAGCGCTATCGCCCGGACTTTCTGCTCGTCAACAAGATCAAGGGCTCGGAACCATTACGCTATGACTATCGCGGCTACGCAGCCCTGATTTTGATCGGGATGGTGAGCGTGGTGGCGCTGGGATTGCTCAGCATGCTCAAAGCGGCGCTGGTTGCGGCGGCCCTGATGATCGTCACGCGCTGCACCACCATCACCAGCGCCCGCAAAAGCGTCGATATCCAGGTGATCCTGACCATCGGCGCCGCGCTCGGGCTCGCCTATGCACTGGAAAAAACGGGTATTGTGGCCTTTATCGCAAATTCCTTCGTGGTGCTTGGCGCCGGCCATATTCACCTTACGCTTGCCGTCGTCTTTTTCGTCACTGCGCTGCTCACCGCGGTGGTATCCAATGCCGCGACCGCAGTGATTCTGTTCCCCGCAGTGCTTAACATTGCGCAACAATTCGGGGTGGATCCTACCGCCTTTATCATCGCACTAATGTTCGGCGCCTCGGCCAGCTTCGCGACTCCCATCGGCTACCAGACCAATCTGATGGTCTATGGCCCGGGTGGCTATCAGTTCAGGGATTTTTTGAAAGTCGGGTTGCCCGTGACCGGACTGGTAGGATTGATGGTGGTACTACTGGCGCCGCTGATCTGGCCTTTTTGATCGAGGGAGGCACTGGTCTGGCAGTGTGTCGTCGCGAGTCACGGTGCACCGAAGCGATCTCATTTCTCCGTGATTACATTCCAGCCACCGCACCATTGACGACGGAGCTGAGATTGCTTCACTTCGTTCGCAATGACAGATGGGCTCAAATTGTCGTCGCGAGGTGCAGAGCAACGACGCGATCTCATTCCTCCGTGATTACATTCCAGCCTCCGCATCATTGACGACTGCGCTGAGATTGCTTCACTTCGTTCGCAATGACAGATGGACTCAAAATATCGCCGCGAGGCGCAGAGCAACGGCGCGATCTCGAGCTATTGACCGCCTATTCGTGCTTTACTCCACCGTTCCAAATCGCTGGCAATCCTGACCGCAGCTTGACCATCCCAAAGCTCGGGCCGTAAGCCCTGCTTGCCGCCAGTGGTCAATACGTTTTCCACTTCCGCCAATATCAGCTCCGGATCGGTGCCGACAATCGTGTTGGTCCCCTGCTCCACGGTAATCGGACGCTCCGCCGACGGGCGGTAGCCTGTGGATATTGGCATTATCGAGCAAATGGGCAAGACCAAATTCATCGATGCGACTCGCGGTGCGCGGGTGCAGCGGAAACACCACAGGAAGCCGTTGCGAGAGCGTGACAAGGGTCTCCAGCAGGCGTGTAAGGGTCGCCCTGTCATCGACGTTAGAGGGGCGGTGCATGGTTAACAGGGCATAGCCGTTCGTGTGGCCCAGAATGGCATCACCCGCAGCCAGCCTGCCGAGGCTTTCGCTGATCGGGGTAGCGCGTTCGACATGGGTCATGAGGGTGTCGATCATCACGTTCCCGACAAATCGTACGCGATCGCTGTTGATGCCTTCCTTGTTGAGGTTCGCTTCGGCCGATCGTTCCGTCGTATACAGCAGGGCCGCTAGCTGGTCGGTCAGGATCCGGTTGATCTCCTCGGGCATGGTACGGTCATAACTGCGCAGCCCGGCTTCGACATGGATTACGGGAATGTTTTTCTTTGCCGCGACCAGTGCGCAGGCGATGGTCGAGTTCACGTCCCCCACTACCAAAATCGCATGGGCTTGCCACTCCTCCAGCACCGGTTCAAAACGTTTCATGATTTCAGCCGTCTGCACGCTGTGCGAACCGGAACCCACGCCGAGGTCGATATCCGGCTCTGGTATACCAAGTTGTTCGAAAAACTGCTGCTTCATGTTTTCGTCGTAATGCTGGCCGGTATGGACCAGTTTTACGTCGATTGAAGGCGCAACACGATCGAGTGCATGGATGATCGGCGCGATCTTCATAAAGTTGGGGCGCGCCCCTACCACACAAACCAGGCGAAACAACTGCGACATTAGACCAACACCCCCGCTACTTTTGAATCAGTTTTATGGTCTGGCGGAGCAGGTCGATCTTGTCACGCATTGATTTTTCCATGGAATCAATCGCCATTTCCAAATGCCGGATCTGCTGCAGAATCTCCGAGTTTCTTCGCTGTGCTTCACTCTCGTTCTTGGGTGCTACGGCAGCGGCGGTCTGGTTTCCTGCCGCAGCCGCTGGTTTCGGATTGGATTTTTTCGCGACCGGGTCCGGCTGTTCGTCCATTTCTCCGTCAGGCCCCAGTACTTCCTTGGCCAGTTCGTCGGCAACGACATTGATCACCTCCGGCTTGAACACGAACAGTTCTTCGAGGTAGCCATACAGCAACAATCGGTCGCAAAACACGTTGATGCGCCTGGGCACGCCACCAGTGAACTTATGAATCAACTCAAAGGCGATTTCGGTAATCACCGGTCGCGAGGACCAGCCCACTTCCTTCAAACGGTGCTCGATATACAACCGGGTTTCTTTCTTGTCCAGTGGGCTCAGGTGACAGGATGCGATAATACGCTGCCGCATTTGCTCCAGGCCGGGCGACTGGATGGTCTGGCGAAATTCCTCCTGCCCGAGGAGAAAGGACTGGATGAGGGAACGGCTATCGGTCTGGAAATTCGACAACATGCGAATTTCCTCCACAGTCTCCGTCGGTAAATTCTGTGCTTCGTCAACAACCAGCAGCACCCGACGATCCTGGAATTCACATTTTTTCAGGAACGCCTCGAACTGCTTGAGCAGCGACGCCTTGCTCAGCGCCTCGTGGGGCAAGCCAAAGGCAGCGGACACCATTTTCAACAGTTCCTCGGGCTCCAGGCATGTCGTTACCAGTTGCGCAGCGATTACCTTTTC
>CAMYKE010000587.1 GCA_947258895.1 uncultured Pseudomonadales bacterium
CAAAAGACACCCTCACCTGGTTTCTTGAGGTACTTCCAGCACTAATCGGTTTGGGAGTCCTAGCTGCGACCTATAACTCTTTTCGGCTCACCCCCCTGCTCTATATTCTCGTATTAATTCACTGCATCATCTTGATGGTCGGCGGTCACTACACCTACGCGGAAGTTCCGCTATTTGATGATCTAAAGGGGCTGTTTGGATTTGAGCGCAATAATTACGACAAGGTCGGTCACTTTGCTCAAGGATTTATTCCGGCACTGATTGCCCGTGAAATCATCATTAGAAAGGCAGTAATAAACGGAAAGCGGTGGCGTAACTTTTTTATCGTATGCTTTGTGCTGGCGCTTAGTGCATTTTACGAGCTACTGGAGTGGTGGGCGGCGGCTGCATCGGGGGACGATGCGGTCGCTTTTCTCGGGACACAGGGCTATGAGTGGGATACCCAATCCGATATGTTTATCGCCCTTATTGGTGCAGTTATCGCTTTAGCGCTCTTAGCGAAACTGCATAACAGACAGCTCGAAAAAACAATTGATAGCTAGTGCCGTCCATAAACATCAATATTTCTCTCGCAAAGGCAAAGACGACAAGAAAGAAATATAATTTGGCTTTACGACAATGGGTTATAACTTTGCGATCTTTGCGCCTTGGCGAGAGTCATTCTTTCTGGATGGACACTAGTTAGCTGCTTCTTATGGCGCATATCGTTAAGATCCAAAAAGGGACTAAACCTGGCAGCACCGCTCTTCTCCTCAGTCACCGCCAAACCGTGTACGCCATCAATATACCTGGAGTGCTCATTATCCTGGCAATAGACGCAGAGCAGTTCTCAAGTAAACTGTCTACGATGCCCCGGCACATTGTCGTGTCTGTGGCGAACCCTGACTGCCCGTGTAACAACAGGCGCCTGATAGACCTTGCGCCGGATGGCGAGCTGCCCTACTCCGTTTCCTCACGAAGGGTCTGATCGTGCCCCGGTTGGCAGCATCCCGGGCCATCCGTTACAATCAGGCGGGCTGCATACCTGTCCTGCGAGTGTATTCATTCTGCAGCTCACCTGACCAGGAACAACTTTTGACCCCTGCAAATTTGCACACACGAAGCACCCTGCGCCTGGTTCTTGCGACCCTGGTACTGTTTTTTTCCGCCCCTTCCATCGGCATCGGCGTTGACAGCGAACCCAACCCGCTACAACCCGCCGCAACCAGCAGCCCGCGCGCCACATTGAAAGGATTCGTGGTGATCCTCAACGATGGCTACGCCCGCCTGCTGGGTACCGTGGATTCCTATATGACTTCCCGGCGCCTTTATCTTTCAGCGGAAGAAAATCGCCGGGTGACACGCATCCTGGAAACGATGGAGCGCGCCAAACGCACCCTCGACCTGAGCGAACTTCCCGCCGCACTGGCTGACTCGCTTTCCGTGTACCGGGCGCTGCAACTGAAAGAGGTCCTGGACCGCATCGATCTGCCGGCGTTCGATTCCATACCCGATGCCACAGCCATGCGAGACCGGGAATTCAAGAGCTGGACCCTGCCCGGCACCGAAATCACGATCGCCCGCGTCGAGAAGGGGCCTCGCGCCGGCGAGTACCTGTTTACTCCGGAGACGGTAGACCGGGTTCCGGAATTCTATGAGCGGGTCAGGCACCTCCCCTACCGGCCAGGCGCTTCCGCCGGCTGGTATGAAACTTATCGTTACGGTGGTGCAGGCCTGCGCGGCATTATTCCATACAGGTGGATGCGGGCGCTGCCCGGCTACGCCCCCTGTGGCGCTGGTTCGGGCTTTTGCTGGTTTTACTGGCCGCCACCACCATCCTCCGGCTGATATGGCGCCTGGCCGACCGCTGGAAGAGAAGCGCCTCGGATTCACCGCTGCGTGCCGAGTGGTCACGCCTGGTGAAGCCGATTGCCCTGCTGATTCTGATCCCGCTGCTGGTACATGTACTGCAGGACAACCTGAGGATCAGCGGTTACCTCCTTCAGTCCGCCACCATTGCGCTGTGGGCGCTGTTCACCCTTTCGCTCACCTGGGTCGTCTGGCTGGGCGGCAACGTGGTCGCGGAGAGCATCGTATCTTCGCAACAATTACTGGTCGGCGGTATCGACAGCCAGCTCATCCGCCTGGGACTGCGCCTGCTGGCGACCATGCTGTCCGTCGCCATTCTGGTGGTGGGTGCCCAGCAGCTGGGCCTGCCGGCCTACCCGGTGGTCGCCGGACTCGGTGTCGGCGGTGTCGCCGTGGCGCTTGCAGCTCGCGAAAGTCTGGCCAATCTGCTCGGCTCATTACTGATCATGTTTGAAAAGCCCTTTCGGGTCGGGCACTGGATCAAGGTCGAGGATACCGAGGGTATTGTCGAAAGCGTCGGTTTCCGCAGCACACGGATTCGCACCTTCCACAACTCGCTGGTGTCGATTCCCAGCAACCAGCTGGTCAACAGCACCGTCGACAAC
>CAMYKE010000588.1:0-2655 GCA_947258895.1 uncultured Pseudomonadales bacterium
GAAGAACAGCTCGCTTCGATCCAGCCAGGCGATGCCGATCAGGACGAAGGAACCGGCCAGGCGAATACCAGAGATGATGTTCGGTATGGTGAACAGCTGACCGGAGATATAGGGGCCAGCTGGCTGGTCAGTAGCCGGTTGATGCTGTGATTCCTGATCCTTGGACGAATCCGTCACGCCATCCACCAGATTAGAAAATAGACAAACACCGGCGCGGTCATGGTGAGACTGTCGACGCGATCGATTACGCCGCCCATACCGGGCAACAAGTTGCTGCTGTCTTTGACCCCTGAATCGCGTTTGATGGCCGACATATTGATGTCCCCGAAAAAACCAGCAAACGAGATTAAAATCGCCGCAAGCATCGGAGCCACAAATGGTCGCAACGCTTCGGGCAAGCCGAACGGTCCGGCTTCTTGGCCTAGAGTAGTGAGCCAGGGTGCGATGACCGGGGCAAGGAAAACGATCACCAGCATTCCGCCGAAGAAGCCTTCCCAGGTTTTGTTTGGCGATATGGTGGGTATGATCCGGTGTCGTTTGTGAGCCCCGAACAGTCGGCCGACGATAGCCTGGAAAATATCATCGGTTTCAGTGAGGATAACAAGGAACAGAAACCAGCCGGCTGGACCAATCGGTCCTGCAGAAGAGGCAGGAAGAATCATCAGGAGTGCGGCATGGGAGACTCCATAGCCGAGAAACAGAATTCCCCATAGCAGACCGCCCGCTGATCTTATATAGCCTAATGGCTCGTCCTTGATAAGCAGTAACACTGCGAGGGCAATGAGCGAGCCCACCGGGAGGAACACCGAAAACAGTGAGGTTGATCCCAACAGGATCAGCAGGTAGTTGATGACGATCAGCCCATAACCGGCGCGAATGGCGAGTCGGTCCTCGCTGCGGGCTCCAAACATCCTGGTGATCTCGAACCATGCAATGCAGCTGGCTGTGGTTAACAACAGGCATACCCCAAGCCGACCTCCGAGCACTCCGGCACTGACGAAGGTGGCGAGCATCCACCAGGTGCGCAAGCTGGCGAGACGTTGGTGCCGTTTCTTTTCTTCGGCATTGCGTAGCGCGATGAAGCGACTGATAGATCCTGCAACCAGGCAGGCGAAGATCGCAAAGACGACCCAGTAGAGGGCCGGCTCAGGAGCAGTGATCATATATTGTTTCCTTGTGAATCATGAATGGTCGCGTCGTGGATTTCATCTCCAGCACCCGGGATTCCAAATTGGCCCACCAGCCAGCGAATTAAAAACGGCAAGATACCGCAAACAACCAGGACGCCAATCAGCGGTAAGTCGATTAAAGATTCCGGTCCACTGTTGGCCAGTTCGCGCAATGTAGGCAGGCGAGTCCCCACGTATACCCAGATTGCATTAGCGGGTAGCAATCCTACTACAGTAGTCCAGAAGAATGTCCAGGTTTGAACGCGGCTCGCGCCACTAACGGGATTAACGATAGAAAATGGAGCGTGAAGCATTCGCAGGGTAACAAGGTAGAACGCACCTTCTTTCTCCAGATGCTTGTTCATCAGAGCGAGGAAGCGGGTGTAGCGGCGCTCAATGCTTTCTCGGATTAGATAACGACTGAGGAAGAAGATCGCCATCGCTGCAATTGTGAGACCCACCGAGACAATAGTTACGGCCTGCCAGAATCCGAATAGCCAACCGCAAATAATGGCCTTGCCCCCGGTTCCCGGTACCAGCGCTATTACCGTGTAAATGCAGAAGCCAACTACGAAGGATCTCGCAAGGGATTGGTGGCAATGGCCGCGCGAAATTGGTTCTCATGATCAACCAGTTGGTCGAGTGAGACATAGTTGTTTAAATACCAGACCAGTGTCGTCAGCAGAATGGCGGCGATTGAGAAGACAACCAGCTTGCGCTTGTTTCGTCTGGATACGGTTTGGGTATTCATATTGGCAGGGGGCCGGAACCGGCATCGAACGTACGCTCCTTGCGGGGAAAAACGTGCTTGCTTATCGGTGCGAACTTGCCAGCCTCCTCGAAATACAGGTAATGGGTTACAGCGAGTGTGTCGGTGCCGGCCTCGATCAGGTTGAAGGTATTCTGGTCACGTTCCCGTCCCTTACCTCGGCTTGAAGTAGTGGTTCCACACTGTACGATGATGATCCCGCGCTCACGGTGTTGTCCCGGGAAAAAGTCCAGAGAGTTTCCGATATAGGATCGGTGCAGGTGTCCGCCCAGGATCATCTCAACCTTTTGCTCAACGAAGCAGTCGATTGCATGCCGCGAGCCGGGCATCGCGACATCGAAGATCTTGTCGTGTCCAGGCGCGAAGTGATGGTGGGCAACCACGATGCGAGTCATGTCCTCGGGCACTGCCGCAAACACCTGCTCACAATGCCGCAACTGATGACGATGCAGTCGGCCGTTGGAGATGGCGCTATGTGGCGCGGTAGAATCGAGACCAGCCAGCACGACATTACCCACCTGCACCACCGGGTTCAAATCGGGGTGAATGATTTCGCAGTACAGCGCGTGTGGCTTGAACAGGCGCTCGAGAATCCGGTATAGCGGCACGTCATGGTTGCCGGGAATCACCAGCAGTGGAATGTCAGGCAGGCGATCAAAGAATTGCCGGCACTCCTCGAACTCCTCACGCTTGGCCCGCTGCGTCAGATCGCCACTC
>CAMYKE010000588.1:2702-3979 GCA_947258895.1 uncultured Pseudomonadales bacterium
TGTAAATCAGATATGTGTAGGATTTTGGTGGACATCTCTGTTTAGTCTATAGGGTCGGGGTGTTAGTTGCACATGGTGGCATTGAATATTTTGGCAAGATTTCCCACGGGCAGTTCTATTTTCGCAGCGTAAATTAGATGACCACTACAACTAGGGAAAGCGGGCTGAGGGCGTTGAGTCTTGAAGGTGAGTTAAAGGATAAGTGCTGGGCTCAAAAGCAGAAACATGATGTTAGGCTCTTCGGTGCCTTCGAAGGTTTTAGAGATAGCTCCGAGAAATTTAAGCGCAAGGTATTACCAGGTTCTCTAAATCAATTTCGGCTGTTTAAGTGGCGATCTGGGAGGGTGTTGCTCGAAGCGGGTAGCACATGGTTAGGTTGCTCAAATTTCACTGTGGTCCCCATATGGTCCCCAATCAAAAAAGACCGATGTCCTAATTAAAGGATATCGGCCTTTTTGAAAGAAATTAATAATAAAAACAATTGCCTACGATTGGTGCCCAGATTCTTGCTTAGTATTTGCGTATAGATCATTGTTGTCGGAACAACACTGTTATGAGTCAACAGAACCAATAATGAGTGGAAGTATGAACAAGTCTTGCCCATGGCTGGTGAACTTTATTTGGTCTGTACCGCCTATTGTGAGATTAAGTGGTTTGTATTTTTTGGTTGAACCTTTATTAAATTGGAGGTGTCGCACTAAGGTAAGAGTGAAATTTCGATTAATAATACTGAATGGAGATCACGATGACCAAGACAATATTTGCTGCCTATAAAGAATCCGCTGCAGTCAAAAATGTACTTGACGACCTGATAAATCACGGAATTGATCGCGAAAAGATTTATGCTGACGAAGAAGCAAAAGAAGTCAGGGTAATGATTCATGAGGCGATGGAAGCGGAAGTTAGGGAAATATTAAACAGACATCACCCGGCATGACATTGCTAGTAGGCCCGGCAGGTGCAGATATCATTTGATATCAGCAGTCGATTAGAATGGGTTGAGTATCATGCGGTCAGGGAGTTTGTTGGTGGATGCCTGTTTCATGAGCCTAGCCATTGATCATTGTTGTTGGCGTTGAATAAAATAGATGTTGCGTAGTTTGACACCCAGTAGAGTAGGGGCACCTAACTCACTTGCATTCTTCTCTTCCAATTTTACATCGAGTGTTCCCTCAATCCGGCGTTTAAAGCTTTCACAGCAGACATAGAGGGGCTCGCCAGCGTCATGAGCGGTGACCGCAGTTCGTGACTCACATCGGAGGCGAACCGGCTGTCGC
>CAMYKE010000589.1:0-1732 GCA_947258895.1 uncultured Pseudomonadales bacterium
GGTAGTGCAAGCGCCATCTGTGTTAATCCGTGTCCATCCGTGGTTAAGAAATAGACGGGTAGTCGGATGCGTTTCACTTATCCGACCTACATCAGGAAATCCTTGGGCGCGCCTTATCCGGCCTACAAGGATTGGTATGTAATCGGCCAACCCGTTTACGTAGAATCAAAGATGCAGAACAGTGGCTAAGCACAGCGCATCCACCGTTTTATCCTTGTGCGTCTCTGTTTTAGAGCGCCATCTCCAGATCATCGATTACCTTGTCTACGCCCGCCCGGGCGCATTCTTCGTCGGTCTCTCCGGAAGGCGCGCCGCTCACGCCAACGCCGCCAACCAACGCACCGCCAGCCTGGATCGGCAGACCGCCGGCGGACATGACGAAACCGTCGATACGGCCGATGGGCGTATTGGCCCTGTCCTTCAGTTGGGATGTGGCGGCATTGAAATTCGCTGCGGTAAAGGCCTTCTGACGGCTGATCATAACCGTGATCGGCGCGGCGATGGTATCGCGCAGCGTAGCCTGCACGGTTCCGTCGCGGTCCACCACGGTAACCCCGATCTGAATGCCCTTGGTGCGGCATTTTTCGATGGCGCCTTTGGCGATGCTCATCGACGTCTCCAGGGACAGACGCTGCAGTGAAACCATAGGCGCATCTTCATCCGCCGACGCCGAATTCAGGGGGCCGACGCCGATTATTGCAGCCAGTGCGAGTGCGTGCTTTGCATTCATTGTTTTACCTCATTAGATATGTATTGGATGAAAGAAATCAGCGTATCGGTGATACCTTCGTCGCCTGCAGCTCCATGTAGGCTGGGGCTCGCCCCAGCAAATCCCTCGCCCGCCAGGTGCAGAAAAGCTGGGGCAAGCCCCAGCCTACGCGGGTTCCTGCGTTGCCGAGGGTAACCGGGGCTCAGGTGCTCGTACTTGCATAATGGGACCGCACGTAATCGTCCACAATCTGCTGAAACTCTTCGGCGATGCGATCGCCTCTCAAGGTTACCGTCTTTTCCCCGTCCACGTACACCGGTGCGACGGGTCGCTCACCGGTTCCGGGCAGACTGATGCCGATGTTGGCGTGCTTGCTCTCCCCGGGGCCGTTGACCACGCAGCCCATGACGGCAACATGCATCTCCTCCACACCAGGATAACGTTCGCGCCACAGGGGCATCTGCGCACGCAGATAGGCCTGAATATCTCTGGCCAGCGCCTGAAAGTAGGTACTGCTGGTGCGACCGCACCCCGGGCAGGCAATCACCATCGGCGCAAAGGCTCGCAGTCCCAGGGACTGCAGGATCTCCTGGGCGACCAGCACCTCCTGGGTCCGGGCCCCACCGGGTTCCGGGGTCAGGGAAACGCGGATCGTATCACCTATGCCTTCCTGCAGGAGCACGGCCAGGGCCGCGGTGGAGGCGACGATCCCCTTGGATCCCATGCCCGCCTCCGTGAGCCCCAGATGCAAGGCATAATCGCAGCGCGAGGCCAGTTCCCGATACACGCCGATGAGGTCCTGTACCCCGCTCATCTTGCAGGACAGCACGATTCGGTCTCTTCCAAGCCCCAGGTCCTCGGCCCGCCGCGCGTTCTCGATGGCGGATACCACCATGATCTCCCGGATGACCTGGCCCGTGTCTTTCGGGCGCGCGGCCCGGGCGTGCTCGTCCATCCTGCGCGCCACCAGCTCCTTGTCCATACTGCCCCAGTTGACCCCGATGCGCACCGGCTTGTGGAAGC
>CAMYKE010000589.1:1767-3462 GCA_947258895.1 uncultured Pseudomonadales bacterium
CGATCATGGTGGCGAACTGGCTGTCGCGCCTGGCCCCGCGGCCGACGTTGCCCGGGTTGATACGGTATTTGCCCAGGGCCTCGGCACAGGCCGGATAAGAGGCCAGCAGTTTGTGGCCATTGAAATGGAAATCACCGATCAAGGGCACCCGGCAGCCCCGCTTCTCCAGCGCCTCTCGGATCACCGGCACCGCTTTCGCAGCCGCTTCGGTATTGACGCTGAGGCGCACCAGCTCGGAACCGGCCGCGGCCAGTTCGGCCACCTGTTGCACACTGGCCTTCACGTCCGCGGTGTCCGTGTTGGTCATGGACTGCACAACGACCGGGGCGCCACCGCCGATCGCGACCTCGCTCACCCTCACCCCGACGGTGGCGTGCCTCTTCAGCATCGTTCACTCAAAGAAACGCTGCCGTAAACTTCGCCGAAAACGCATCCAGCATGTCATCCGGCAGCGCATTGATGCCCGCCGCCGCCTTACGTCCGCCGCCGGTTGCGAACTGTCGGCACAGGTCATCGGCACCACTCGGCCGGGCCAGGGGCGCCCGCACGCTGACCACGAAACCACCCTCGGGCAGGCGCGTCAACATCGCATGGGCACACTCGGGTGCGCCCCGGGCAAGCTGGTTGGCGAATACGCCACTCACACGGCGCGCCCAGGGTTCGCAGGGCAGCAGATACAGGGCATGGGTGTCGCTGCGATACTCGGGCTGCAGGGCCTGCGCCTTCTCCATGTCGCCGGCGTAACCCTCGCGCAACTGCTCGAAGGCCGCATCCTCGGCTATGAACCCCAGCGGATCGCTGTGCGGGTGCAGGCGACGAAACAGATCGGCTGGGCGGATATGCAGGTCCTCTTCCGCTGCCCCGTAGGCGTTGTAATTGATGACGATGCCCAGCTCCCGAAGCAGCCCCAGCTGCTCATCATCGAGATTCAACGGCTCTGCCAGGCGCTGCGCGGTGGCATCGAAGTTATCGCCGAAGGTGCCGGCCACCGCCCAGCCGCGAAACCTGCCCCCCAGTGCGGCGTCCACCAGAAAACAGGTCCCTTGATCGGATGTCTGATCGATGGACGTCCAGAGGTGGTCGTGGTGCGGAATGTCCCCCGCAAAGTGGTGGTCGTAATAGCGGACCTGCGCCCCTTGATCGAGCAGCCGCTGCAGGTCGGCCCGATTCTTGTCCAGAGAGATGTCGAGTACCGTAACCTGATCGCCTTTCCCGGCAACTACCCGCTTGAGCAGGCTGATGTCCCGTTTCACCCCCGTTACCAGCCGGCTCTCAACCGGTTCGGCCAGGCGCAGCTGCTGGAGTGCGCAGATACCGTCCGCGTCACCGTTAAACACATCGAAATAGACCATAATTCACACCCTTGTGACCCGAGCCCCGAAGCCAGTCTCAAGCGACCACCCTCAGGTTCGGGTAATTAACGTTTTCACCACAAATCCAGCGCGTTTCGCTCTCCCC
This sequence comes from uncultured Pseudomonadales bacterium, assembly GCA_947258895.1. The sequence goes on from CAMYKE010000589.1 coordinate 3,226, forward strand.
CGCAAAGACAGGGCGCGATGCGGAAAATTCGCTACTGCACCGCCGTATAAATGCCGATGATAAAGATGTAGGTTACGGCGCGCTCACAATGGTGTGATAATCTGATATATCAGTGACATGCGCGCCTAACCCAACTTACATTCTATTGCCATGAATCTGAGGAACCAGAGAAATCTCTGCGTCCTCTGTGGTGAAATATCCGGCCTAGGTTCCCCGCTTCGCTGCACCCGCACGTTC
>CAMYKE010000590.1:0-896 GCA_947258895.1 uncultured Pseudomonadales bacterium
AGGTTATGCTGTACTCGTTCGCAAATGTTGATGTCTTCGTCGATTACCCGTTCCGAGTTTGGGCGAATTGATGCGCTATCTATTTTCTTTGCGGCAGCCTTCTCGGCATGTGACCAAAACCAGCGCTGTATCTGAATCGCATTTGGGTCGAGCGGGAGCACAGTTTCGGCGTTAAACGCGTAATCTGCAAAATGTAGTAACAGTCCCGGGAACTTGTAAATCCAGAACCCCTTACCGGCCCGGCTTTGATCTTTTCCTGAGCTGTAGCTGACATCGAAGCCGACAAACTCGCCGTTTTCATAGCAATCTATGTCGACCGATTCGCGCAGCATCGATGAACCGAGTGCCTTGTGCACCATGCCGACGTGGTAGCCCTCGCAGGAATTGTCGCCGTAAGTCTTCCAGTTAGCGGCCGCATGCTTGATGACATCGCCGTCAAAATGCATGCCGGAAGTATCGTCAAACCCTGCGGCGATTGACACGATATCGCCAAGCCATGTTTTCAGGCCGGGCGCGGACTCATCAAGGCACACGAAAACCATGCCATTCCAGCTGTCAACGCGAACAGGCAAAAGTCCCATCTCTGCGGGGTCGGCTATTTCGTCCTTTTCAAATCCCGGGGTCTTCAGCAGTTCTCCGGAACAGGCATAGCGCCAGCCATGATAGCGACACACGAAATCCCGGCAGTGTCCTGTTCCCTCCAGCACCAGCGGGCCAGCCCGATGTCGGCACAGATTGTAAAACCCGCGCAACTTCGACTGCTGGTCTCGCACCACCACCAGTGGCCATTTCATCAAGTTCAATGCCAGGTAATTACCCGCCTCGGCAAGGCTGGATTCTATCCCGACTAACCACCAGTGCTTGCGGAAAATATGCTCACATTCGTAGGCATAAAC
>CAMYKE010000590.1:948-2610 GCA_947258895.1 uncultured Pseudomonadales bacterium
TCAGCGGGGAAAGTTTGCAATCTTCCGCGTGATAATGTTCCAATCGCGCGCATGCCGCAACAATCAAATTTACTGGGCTGTCTGTGGATGGTGGCCGGCGGGCTGCTGTTTGTCGCCGTGACCGTGCTGGTGCGCCACCTTGGCTCCGATATGGCGGCGGTGCAGGCGGCGTTTATTCGTTATGCAATCGGCGTCATCCTGGTGTTGCCGATGTTGTGGCGCATGCGCTGGCGCGGGATCAGGCCAGGCAGTTTCAAACTTTATGTTTATCGCGGTATCTTGCACGGTGTCGCCGTGATGCTGTGGTTTTTTGCGATGGCCCGCATTCCCCTGTCGGAAGTGACCGCGATCGGTTTTTCAACCCCGGTGTTTACCGCGCTCGGGGCGATCCTGATATTTCATGAAAAGGTCAAAATACGCCGCATGCTGGCTATCCTGGCCGGATTCGTCGGTACGCTGATTATTCTGCGGCCCGGGTTTCAAACCATCGAGGCCGGGTCGCTGGCGCAGTTGATCGCGGCATTTTGTTTTGCCGGTTCCTTCCTGTTTGCCAAGCAGATGACGCGCAGCCAGAGCTCGGGCGATATCCTGGTGATGCTGACAATTTTCTGTACCCTGGCCCTGTTACCCGGCGCCATTTATTACTGGCGTGAACCGACCTGGGTCGAGGTCAGTTGGCTTGCGCTGGTAGCCGTATTTGCCACCGCCGGTCACTATGCCATTACGCGGGCGATCGCTTACGCGCCATTGACGGTCACCCAACCACTTTCCTTTCTGCAGCTGGTGTGGGCGATCATAATTGGTTACTGGTTGTTTGATGAGGTTCCGGATACCTGGGTCGTCAGCGGTGCATTGATGATCGTAGGCGCGATCAGTTACCTGACGCATCGCGAGGCAATGGCAGCGCGTCGCAACAAGATTCAGGCCGCGGCGTCGTCTCCGGTTTAGCTCAGCGCGGAGTCCAGCGCATTTAAAATTCGATTCACTTCATCCTGGTTGCTGTAATGCACCAGCGACAGGCGCACCACGCCGTCATCCGGATCCATGCCGAGATCGCTGATCAGTCGGTGGGCATAAAAATGGCCATTCTCGGTGCCGATTTTTGCATCCTGCAGCTTGTGGGCTACCGACTTCGCGCTCTGCTTGAGCGGCTGGAATGCAATGGTCGGCGCACGGTCGTTATCATTGGTATGTGTTTTGCCCAGCAGGCGCAGATCCGCGTGGTGATGCAGGAACTCGAGCAGCGGTGACGCCAGCTGGTTTTCATGTTGCACCATCAACTGGTGGATCTCTTGCATTTTAGCGTTGCGCTTTTTTTCGCTGCTACCGTAGTGATGTTGGTGAAGTTGATCGAAATAATCCAGCACCCCGGCGCAGCCCGCTATCTGAGCGTGTTGCGGACCAGCTGGACTGAAATCCTTGGCGGGATTGCCGCTGTTGAAGTAGTGGGCCTGCGAGGTCAGCTCGCCCCGGATATCACTGTTCACGTAAAGCATACCCTGGTGTGGTCCGTATACCTTGTACAGGCTGAACGCATAACCATCAACACCGAGCGCTTTCAGATCCGCGATATGGTGTGGCGCGTAAGCCACCGCATCGACAAACACACGGGCGTTGCTGCCGGACTTGATGGTGTTGACGATTGCGGCAACCGGGTTGACC
>CAMYKE010000591.1:0-1488 GCA_947258895.1 uncultured Pseudomonadales bacterium
TGGTCGTCGCGGATGTTTGCGCCACGATTACCGAGATCTGGGTGGCTTCCGGTGTTTACAAGGCGACGCCGACGACCGACGATCGCACCTGGTCGTTCGTCTTGAAAAACGGACTGGCGATCTACGGCGGGTTTGCCGGTACGGAGACCTCGCCAGCGGAGCGCAATTGGTCGACGAACCTCAGCATCTTGAGCGGGGCGATTGGTCCCGACAACACACGGCACCTCGTCCGTTCAGACGGCACGAACGGCACGGCCGTCATCGACGGTTTCAAGGTGGCGCTCGGCGATGGCGTGTTCGCATACGGCGTCAGCACCGTTGGCGGCGGCGTCTATAACATCGGCGGCAGCCCCACGCTCCGTAACATGATCATGTCGGACAACCAGAATGGTGTCTACAACAGCGGCGGCAGCCCGACGTTGGAGAATATAACGTTTCAGTCCAACATGGAGACGGCGCTTCGCAACGAAGACGGCGGGACCATGGTGGCAACCGATTGCGTGTTTCAGAACAACAGCGGATCGTCGGGAGGCGCCGTCCTGAATGCCGCCAGTACACTGACGCTCAACAATCCGACCTTTCAGGGCAACCTGGCGTCGTTCGGCGGCGGCGCGTTTCATAACCGCGAGGGTGGCTCGGTCACGGTCAACGGCGGTTTGTTTCAGGGGAATACAGGCGGCGCCATCCGCTGTCGCGACAACGGCGGCGTGGTGACCGTCAACGACGCGACGTTCATTCTGAACAGTGGCACCCGCGGCGGTTGCTTTGACGGTACTAACGCTTACACGCTGACGATGAACAACGTCCTCTTTGATGGCAACACCGCCAACCTCAACGGGGGGGCATTGCGTCTGGCCAACTCGGGTACGGCGACTCTGAGCAATGTCGAGTTCCGCAACAACGACGCCGGTACCATCGGCGGTGCGATCTACTGCGAAGTTCCGTTGTCCATCACCAATGGTCTGTTCTTCAACAACACCGCTGCGGACGGCGGTGCAGTCAGGCTTGCGGGCGGCGATACCGCCGATTTTCTGAACAGCGTGTTTGTAGGCAATAACGCGACGAACGCCGGCGGTGCGATCTTCCAGGAGAGTCCTGGTACGCATCGAAACTGCATTCTATGGGGTAACACAGCGACATCCGGGCCGAGTATCTATCCGATCCCGAACACAGCGACCGGCAGGAGATACCCCCGGTCGGCGCCGGCGGGGGTAATGTACAACACCACCGACGCCAGTCCCGCAAACAATATTCCGATGACGATCAGTATGGTGCGATTTACAGGCTTGTAGACGTAGGGCTCGTCGCCCTTTTCGAACAGATTGAGCAACGGGGAACAGAGTTTTCTAAGGATGGCTTTCATAACGACAATTCGAGAGACAGTTCACTCAATGCAATCAAATCAATCGCGGCTAGCGGGCTATTGCAGGCCTGCCGCCTGGATGATCTCGATGAGGGATTGCGGGAAGATGCCGAGCCACAACAGCA
>CAMYKE010000591.1:1611-4302 GCA_947258895.1 uncultured Pseudomonadales bacterium
AATTTGGCGACAAAGCCGGCCGTCAGCGGAATCCCGGCCAAAGATAGCAGCATCGCGGTCAACACGCTGGCCAACAGCGGATGGCTCCAGAACAGGCCCCGATAGTCCTCGAGTTGATCCAGGTCGCGCTCCTCCTGCATCCGGGAGCGCACGATGACCACCCCGAGCGCGCCCAGCGTGGAAACGAAGTAGGCGACCAGGTAGAAACTGACGGCTTCGGCGACGTCTGCGTTGCTTACGCCAGTGCTGTGCCCGGCGAGGAAAGCGACCATCAGATACCCGATGTGGGCGATCGATGAATAGGCCAGGATACGCTTTATATTGGTTTGCAGCAGCGCCAGCAGGTTGCCCCCCAGCATGGAGAGGATCGCCACCCCGGCCAGGGCATAGAAGATCATGACATGCTCGAACACCCCGGTGGATGCGAAAAAGCGCACCAGCAACGCAAAGATGGCACCCTTGGATACGGTCGCCACGAACGCAGTGGCAGGCGCTGGCGAGCCCTCGTACACATCCGGCGTCCACATGTGAAACGGCACCAGCGACAGCTTGAAACTGACACCTGCCAGCAGCAGCGCCAGGCCAATCGCGACAAACGGGTCCTCCAGCACCGCCAGCCGGCTCCATGCTGCACCCAGCTCGGGAAATTCCAGGGTACCGAACTGCGCATAGAGTAGCGCAATGCCGAATAACAGCAGCGCCGAGGCCACGCCCGACAGGATCAGGTATTTGATTCCAGCCTCGAGCGAGGCCTGGCGCCCCCGGTGGGCATGCCCGAGATAGGCGACCAGCACATACAGCGATACGCCGAGCAATTCCAGCCCGATAAAAAACGATGCGAAATGATTACAGGACACCAGCACCAGCCCGCCCAAAATGGCTACGGTGAGGAGAATGTAGTATTCGCCCGCCAGCATTTGCTCTTCCCGGCGTTGCCTGAAGTAATTCTCCGAGAGCAGCGTAATCACGATACCCGCCGCAATCAGCAGGCCCGTAAAGAAGAATGCGAAGGCGTCAATAACGATCAGCGGAGTGATCTGTACCGGCTCGGCGAGCTCGATACGCCAGGGAGGCCATCGCCAGCACCAGGCCCGCCAGCGTCAGGCGATTGACCAGCGCATGATAGGGAAAGAACGCCGTCACCAGCATCACGACCACGCTGGTGGCCGCGACCAGGATGATCGGCAACAGGTACACCAGGTCCGACATACTCATGGGCGGCTCCAGGCAGTTACCGCAAGGTCCGGCACTACAACGGGATCAGCGCCTGCCATCAGGCCGGCCAGGTTTTGGGTCGCCAGGTCCAGCGCGGCCTGGGGATAGACGCCCAGCCAGATCGTGACCAGCATCATCATCGCCATCATCACCACCTCACGCCCCGAAAAATCGGCGATCGGTTGCTCGGCGAGGGTCTTGCCATGAAAAATCCGCTGGATCACGATCAGTGAGTATACCGGCGCCAGTACCAGCCCCAGTGCCGCCACCGCCGTGAGCCAGGCATCAGCCTGGAATGCACCCAGCAGGACCAGGAACTCACCCACGAAATTGGCCAGCCCCGGCATCCCCAACGCCGCAACGGAAAAAAACAGCACGATCGCGCCCATGCGCGGGGCGGTGCTCCAGAAGCCACCCATCGTGCGCATATCGCGGCTGTGGATACGCTGCTGGATGGCCCCCGCAAAGGCGAACAGCGCCGCGGAGGTCATGCCATGGGCCAGCATGGTCATGATTGCGCCGCGCAACGCAGTGGCATTGCCCGCATACACCCCGAGCAACACAAAACCCATGTGGCTGACGCTGGTATAGGCGATCAGGCGTTTCACATCGGTCTGGGCAAACGCCATCGCCGCGGTATAGATGATTCCGATTACCCCCAGCAGCATGGCGGTGGGCGCAAATAGCGCCGACTCCGTTGGAAACAACGGCACGGCAAAGCGGATCAACCCGTACGCGCCGGTCTTTAACAACACGCCCGCCAGGATTACGCTGCCGGCGGTCGGCGCCTGGGTGTGGGCGTCGGGTAACCAGGTATGCACCGGGAACCCCGGCAGTTTTACCACAAACGCGATAAAAAAACCGAGCATGACCCACATTCCCATCCCCTCCGGCAACGCGGTACCCAGCAAGTCGAAGTAGCTAAAGGAGATAAAACCTTCTGCCTGGAAATGAAAGTACACCAGCACCACCAGCGACAACAGCAATAGCAAACCGCTGGCCTGGGTAAAGATAAAAAACTTGATCGCCGCATAGCGCCGGTTTTCGTGTCCCCAGATCGCGATGATGAAATACATGGGGATCAACATCACTTCCCAGAATACAAAAAACAGGAACAGGTCCAGCGCCGTGAATACTCCGACCACGCCGGCCAGCACCCATAGCAGGTTGAACTGAAAAAAGCCCTCGTTGTGATCGGTCTCATTCCAGGAAGACAGAACCGCGACGATACCGAGAAACAGCGTCAACAACACCATCAGCAACGACAGGCCGTCCAGCGCCAGCAGCGCGCTGATCCCAAAGCGCGGAATCCAGAACGCCTGCACCGACGTAATCCAGCTTTGCCCGTCGATCACAATGCTCGCGTCGTGGGCGATATAGAACCACAGCAGCATGAGCAGGCCGGTCGCCAGGGTGGCGATACTGACCCAGCGCGGGTCGGCGAACTGGAAGCGATCGGCGACCCAGGCCAGCACC
>CAMYKE010000592.1 GCA_947258895.1 uncultured Pseudomonadales bacterium
CCGATCGTCGTCGTGCGTGGCAAAAAATCCAAGACTCTCACGGTCCAGGTCGGGGATCTGCCGGAAGAGCCGGAACTGGCCCGGCACCAGCGGAGTCCGCGGGACGAGCGGGTGAACCGGCTGGGGATGGCGGTTAGCGAGCTGAGCGAGCGCGCCCGCAGCCAGGCGGGGGTCGACAAGGGTGTGGTTGTCACCCAGATAGGCGAGGGCGATGCGGCGGCGGCGGGACTGCGACGCGGCGACGTGATCACCATGATCGATGGCGAATCCATCAGTTCGGCGGATCAGTTCGCGGAGGTTGTCGATGGCCTGAAAGCGGGCCGTACGGTTCCCATCCGGATCGTGCGCGGCGGTCGGCCGATCTTTTTGCCGTTGCGAATATCCGGTTAGGCCGCCGGGTTGGATAATCCGCTGCCCGGCGCCGTGCATCCAGCGTGAAAGCTGCGACGCGCCTCCAGGGCGGCGAGACCATTGTCTATGATCCCGAAGTCATCGCTCGAATCGAGGATTTCAGCTTCGATCCCGGCGTGTTGCGGCAGCGTGGCCTCGTAACCGGCGTCGCCGCCGGACGAGATGGAAGCGAAGCGGTATTTTTTACTTACCAGGGTCAGCAACTGATCGTCAAGCATTACCGGCGTGGCGGACTGTTCGCACCCCTGCTCGGGGACAGTTATTTCTGGTTGGGACAGGCGAGGTCGCGGCCGCAGCGTCGGGTGCAGAGAAAAGGTGTCAGCTACCGCGGTGATATGGTGATGGAGCGGTTGCCGGACTGCCAGACCATCGCGCAGTTGCTGCAGCAGGGTGCGCTCGATGAGTCGGTATGGCACGCGGTTGGTCGCCTGGTGCGCCGCTTTCATGATGCGGGGGTGTACCATGCTGACCTCAATGCCAACAATATCCTGCGTGACGATTCGGGTGCCCTCTTCGTGATCGATTTTGATAAAGGCCGGCTGCGTGACAGGCGTGGTAGTTGGCAGCGGGATAATCTGTTGAGACTGCGGCGCTCGCTCGACAAGCTCAAGGGACTCCACGACCCGTTTCACTACCATAGCAATGACTGGATGCTGCTGGAAGCGGGTTACAATTCGGGGACGAGCGCTACTACCTGATCCAGGTAGAGCTGCGCCATATCGGTATTGCGCTGCATCAGTGTCGCGCCATTACGGCCCAATTGTTGAGCTTCCACCGGGTGGGCCAGCAGGTGTTGCAGGCAACTTGCCAATTCCTGCTCGTCGCCGACCTGCATTCCGGCGCCCGCGCTCAGGAATTCCTCCGCCTCCAAAGCGAAATTTTCCATATGGGGACCAAATATCACCGCCTTGCCCTGGGTGCCCGCCTCCAGGATATTGTGGCCCCCGACGGGCACCAGCGAACCACCCATGAACACCAGTTGTGAGCCGGCAATCAACGCCGGTAATTCGCCAAAGGTGTCGGCGAGATAGAGACGCGTGGCCGCGGTTACCGGTTCGTTGCGGCTGCGAACTGCGAGGGAGGCGCCCAGCGGTTCGAGTTGCTTGAGGATATCGCCCAGCCGGTTCGGGTGGCGCGGGGCGATCACGAGTAGCGGCGCAGTGTCCCCCAGCGCCAGCCAGGCCCGGGCGACGCGCAGTTCCTCGTCATCATGGGTGGAGGCGGCGAGTACGTAGGGGCGGCCCAGGTCAATGGGTAGTGTTGCTGCGCTGGTGACCGATGCATACTTGATATTGCCAATTACGGTGACTCTATCGGCAGCGGCCCCGAGTTCGATAAATCGGTCGCCGTCCGCCGCCGAGCGTGCCAGTACCGCGCGGGTTGCATCAAAGCAGCGCAGGTACAGGCGGCGCAGCCAGGGTTTGGCTCGCATCGTGCGTGCCGACAGGCGGCCATTGATTATGAATAGCGGTATGTTCCGGGCGGCACACTCGCCGTACATATTGGGCCACAGCTCGGTTTCCATGATCAATGCACAGCGAGGCGCAACCGTGCTGAGGAATTTGCGGCTGGCCCACACCCAGTCGATGGGCAGGAAATGCAGGCTGGCGCTTTCCGGCAGCAGTCGCCGCGCCATGAGGGCCCCGCCCGGCGTATTGGTGGATAGCGTGATGCCGATATCGGTACGCGTTTCCTGGATCAGGCGTATCAGAGGCATCACCGCGATCACCTCGCCGACCGAGGCCGCATGTACCCAAATCCCGCCTGGTGCCGATTGGCCGATGAATCCGAGACGCT
>CAMYKE010000593.1 GCA_947258895.1 uncultured Pseudomonadales bacterium
AAGGTTATGTTTGTGGTTAGCGGCGGCGGTGTCAGTATGGCAGTGTCGTTATGGGTGTGGGGTCATGATTGAGCCGTTGGGATAAACCGGCCCGAAGGTATTGCAGTAGAACCATGCCAGGCCCGTTTTTTTGGCCTGATTACCGAAGAACGTCGGCCGGCGCGTCGCATGCGCCACCACCACCTGCCCGGTGCCCGCCGGTCAGCACAGAATGCACCTCGCCACCCCGGCAATTTTGATCCAAAGCTGCTGCAGCCGCGTATTTGCGGGGTGTCTAGTAACCGTTATCCGCCAGAGGAAGATACGCAAACGCTTATGCAAGCCAACTTCGTTAGTAGCAGGCCAGTAGTCATCGGGCTCGGAGCGCTGGGATTGATCCCGTTCGCTGCAGGAAGCCTGTACGCGGTGCTCGGCGAAGCCCTGCTCGGCGTGGATCCTGTTCGCGTGTTTACGGCATACAGCGCCGTGATCCTGAGTTTCCTGTCGGGTACCTTGTGGGGTAAATGTATTGCTGCTCCGGCGTCGGGATCGGCTTGGCAATTGCTGATCTTCAGTAATGTGATGGCTCTGCTGGCGTGGGCGGCACTGCTGACGGCTGGCGAGCCAGTGGTCGGTTTGAGCGCACTGGCCACCGGGTATGCCGCTACTCTCTGGATCGAGCGCCGTTACGACTCAAAGCTGACGGTTGCAAGCGATGATAATTACCTGGCGATGCGCGGCGCCCTTACGATTGCCGTGATCGCTATGCATGTACTGATATTGGCCGCGATGGCCTGGAGCACTACGAACCTATGACTCTGACAATTTTTTACGACAGCACTTGCCCGCTGTGTATGGCGGAAATGCGTGAACTGAAGCGCCTTGATGTGGCGAAGCGGTTGCGTCTTGAAGACCTGTTTGCCAGTGACTTCAGTGACCGTTATCCGCACATCGACAGGCAGCAGGCAATCGCCGTGCTGCATGGTCAACTCGACGATGGTGACATCCTGCTGGGGCTCGATTGCACCCGGCTGGCCTGGTCGCTGGTCGGGCAAAAGAAATGGCTCGCCGTGTTGCGCTGGCCGGTGATCAAGCCGTTCGCCGACTGGGCGTACCTGATGTTCGCCCGGCACCGCGCGCGCATCTCCCGGATACTGACCGGCCAGGCGACGTGTGAGCCCTGTGGTATGCAGTCGCAGGCTTGTTGCGCCACGCCGGCAGGAGACAAGCGTGAATCCTGATGTTGGTAACTGCGCCCTGGTTTCCGGCGCTAGCGGAGGCCTGGGCGGGGCGCTGGTGGCAAAATTTCTGGAGGATCCCGCCACAGACCGCGTAATCGCGGTCAGCCGCGGCCCGCGGCCGCAGGAATTCGCGGCCGCTGGCGATCGACTGGAGTGGCTATCGAGCGACTACGAGGATCAGTCACTGGCGGACCTGGCGCAGCAGCTGGATGCCCATCGGGGTGCGATCAGCCGGGTATGCATCTGCAATGGCGTGTTGCACAGCGATACGTTCCGTCCCGAAAAGCGCTTGGAGGATCTGAGCCCCACAGCGCTGCATGAAGTGATGCAGGCGAACACGATCGTGCCGCTCATGTGGCTGAAGCGCCTGATCGACGTGCTGCCGGGACAACAGCGCTGTGTGGGCGGCTGGTACAGTTATCGCGCCTCCAAGGCCGCGCTCAACATGCTCTTAAAGACCGCGGCGATAGAGTATGGACGGCGCGCCGCGAACGTTAAACTGGTTGCATTTCACCCCGGCACTACCGACACGGATTTGTCCAGGCCTTTCCAGGCCGGGGTTCCCAAAGACAAGTTATTCAGTCCGCAATTTGTCGCCGGACGGCTGGCGGCGATCATGAGCGAAGTCCCGATTGATGGTCGGCTGGCCTATCTGGACTGGGATAACAAGGTAATTGAGTGGTAAGAGACCCTGCGTCCACCCCCCTATCTATCTCCGATTGGTGCACAAGTTGGCGAAGGGATCGGTGCGCAGCTCTCGCCAATGCAAAGCAGACAGACTACCGCTGGGTGGTGTTGATCTAGACATATCTCACCGTTTCGGCGCTCCAATGCCCAGAAGCCTTGTCAGTACAGTGCGACTTGCCTATTTGGTTTCTCGCCAGATCTTGCACGCTGTACGGAATTTTTCTCCTGCGGCTA
>CAMYKE010000594.1 GCA_947258895.1 uncultured Pseudomonadales bacterium
CCGCGTGTGGTTGACGGCCAGGCCATCGAGGTTGCAGGCGTAATCAACCAGATCACGTTTGAGATTCTGGATCAATGAGCATCCCTGATCCTATCCACGGCGAGGCTGTCTGTTGCGTGACGAGGCGACCGTCCATGAGCTGCACGAATGATACGTCTCCGCAATGGCGTCGAGGGATGAGCGCGCTACGCTGGCTCGCATTATCTTGCCTGGCAATGCTGGCTCAGCAATCATTGGCCAGCCAGCAGATTCCGGATCAGTACCCGGCTTCGCTTTTGTATTCGAAGCCCGTGGAAGTCATTCCGCAAGTCTGGTCGGCGATAGTGGCCACCGGGCCACCGACCTATGAGAATTCGGGGCACAACAACAACCTTTCATTCATAGTCACGGGCGAGGGCGTCGTGGTTATAAACGGCGGTGCCGCCTACCTGCTTGCAAAGGCGCTGCATGACGAAATCCGGTCCGTCACCGAGCAACCGGTGAAGTTGGTCATTAACGAAAACGGGCAGGGGCACGCCATGCTCGGTAACTCTTACTGGGCAGCGCAGGGTGTGCCGATCTTTGCCCATGAGGATGCGGCAGCTGCCTTCGAGGAAAGCGGCGCTGAGGCTCTCGCGAGCATGCAGCGTCATAACAGGGAGAAAGCGGAGCACACGTGCAAACAAGGCCCGACCGATACTTTCGAGTCCGAGGTGAGTTTTGAATTCGGGGAGTTTCAGATCGAGGTGCGCTCCCTCGGTCCCGCACACTCTCCGGGTGACGTCGTAGTCTGGCTTCCGGTTCAAAAGCTGGTGATATCCGGAGACATGGCTTTCCATGAACGGCTGTTACCGGTCTTTGAAGAGACCGATACTGCGGGCTGGCTGGAAAGCTGGGAGGAATTCGAGGCACTTGCTGCGGTTTACGTTATACCCGGACACGGTCACCCTACCAATATGGCCCAGGTGCGCCGCTATACGAAGGATTACCTTGAGTTCCTCAGAGGAAAGATACGCGAGGTCCTGACGTCGGGAGGTGGTCTGCAGGAGGCCTATCTGGTAGATCAAAGTCCCTTTGCGCACCTTGACACCTTCGAGGAGCTGGCCGCGCGCAACGCGGGCCGCGTTTTCCAGCAGATGGAGTTCGAATAAGCGAAGCCGCGGTAAAGGCGCTCGCCTGCAGACGCTTTGCAAGTTGTCGTTTCGTTTAGATTTGTGCAGACGCAGCATGCCGCAAGAAACTTTCGAGTGATTATATAAAGATAATCTAATATACTGTCCGCCGGTTTTTCGATGCAGATTTGTGGGGTGTCTTATGACTGAACAACCTCCGGTTCTCTCATGGCTGACGGCGGGTATTCTCGTGGGACTGCTGCTGATCGTCGCGACCGCTCTGGTCAAGCCGTTGGGTGTATCCACGCAATACGCCGTTACCGATGCGCTGGTTCTTCACAAGGTTGCGCCGAAGTTTACGGAATCCAACGAGTACCTTAACAAGTACGGTGAAAAGGATGACTGGTCAGTCGGCTACGGATGGATGCTGGTTCTGGGAATGGGCATCGGTGGCTTCCTCGCTGCGATGTTTACGGGTCGCTTGAAATGGCGCATGAAACTGATACTCGGACTGGTCATTGGCATGGCCTTTGGCGCTATCCTGCAGCTTGGTGGCGCATCAAGTTACAACAAGATCATGGGCGCGCTTCGCCTGCGTGACATGCATATCATCAAGCTGATTCTTACGGCCATCGCCGTGGGGACCGTGGGCATCTATGCACTGGACCTTGCTTCCCTTGCAAACATGGATATCAAGCCGGCCTACATTGTGGGCATCGCCGTTGCGGGTCTGATCTTCGGCGCGGGCTTCGCAATTGCAGGCTACTGCCCCGGAACCTGCGTGGTGGCTGCCGCCGAGGGACGCGGTGACGCCTGGTATGCGCTGCTAGGCGGTTGCGTCGGGGCGCTGCTGTATGCGCTGGCTTACCCGGTGCTGAAGGGCTTGTTGGAGGTTGCGAATTTTGGCGACATCACTCTGCCAGGATTGTTTGGCGTGAATGGCCTGTGGGTCGCCATACCGTTCAGCGTGATTCTCATGGTGCTGAGTCTCAAGATTCTGAAGGATCGCTACGGTCCCGCTGAAGGCTAGTTGATCGCGGCACAGGGACAGGCGGCCGGGCACATAGCCCGGCCGTTTTTTTTGGTTTTACGGCCTGACCAGGCGATATCCATCGTCCATCCGCTGCAGG
>CAMYKE010000595.1 GCA_947258895.1 uncultured Pseudomonadales bacterium
GGCAAAGCTGACTACCGCAGGATCATAGACAACTTTAACCGCCTCGGTATGCCCGGTGCGCCCCGAGCAGACCTCCTGGTAATCGGGGTTGGGCGTATAACCCCCCGCATAACCGACCGCGGTAACATAAACGCCAGGTAGCTGCCAGAACGCTCGCTCGGCACCCCAGAAACAACCCAGGCCAAAAACCACTTCCTCCATCGCCGGCGGATACGGCGCTACCATCGAATGCCCGTTAACAAAATGCTCAGGATCAAATTGCATCGCCTCGGGACGACCGGGCAAGGCTCGGGCGCGATCGATGAGCTGTCCATTGCTGGTTCGGTTGCTGCTGCCAAATAACATAACAAGCCTCGCTGACTCTATCCTCAATGCAATCTACCGCAACGCTCCGCGCGCGTCCAGACTGTCCGCTGCGTGAAAGCAGGCGCGCGGGCGACCCCGGATGATCCGGTTGGCGGGCCGAAAAACGCCCTGTTAGTCTGAAAAAACCAGCGTGCTATAGATACTCGCACGCAGTGTCGCGCTCCAGTGATCGGCGGGCAGGCCGGCCTTTAGCCGCAACTGCCTGAGAAATTCCTGTTTCTCGGGCAATGCCTGCCACACCTTCGGCAGGAAGGTTGCTCGCTGCCCGGCATCCTCGATAAGTAACCCGTGCTGATGCGGTTCGAGGGCTTCGAGCAGCTCAGCCTCGTCCGCAGGCTCTATCGCCTGCAGGGGCGACAGAATCGAAATCTCTATCGTAAGATCCCCCAGTTCCGCGCGGCTACAGGGTGCAAAGCGCGGATCGGCGAAAGCGGCGGCAAAAGCATTGTAGGCCAAATCCTCGACCAGGGTGCGCTGCGCCTCGAGACTACCGATACAACCTCGCAGCCCAGTGCCTCGATACAGCGTCACAAAGGTACCACGATATTCCTGCAGTAGCGGATGATACTGCTCGGGATCAACTTCGAGGCGTGCCGCGCTGTCTGCACCATGGTTAATCACACGGCGCGCCAGCTCGAGCAAGGCCCCCCTGTGCTCGCGATCCATTTTTGATGGCGCACGCGGCGTGGATTCAGTAGACCGCATACGCACCGTACCCCACCACCCGATCTTTGGTTCCCGCGGTATCCCCCGAATTGGCGCGAGCCAGTTCCACCACCCGCATCGAGCGTGACTTTAGCGCGTGCATCAGCCCGTTGATCGCGCGATCTGGCCGCAAATCGCCCGGCTGGTCTCGGCATCCAAAAGCCGCGCTTCGCTGTACCCATGGAAATGACTCAGGTCCGAACTGACCAGGATCAGGGTTTCCGGCCCGCCCCAGGTCCGATCCAGCACATCGCCAACCTCGGCGGCGCTGGCGTCGCCAATCAGCAGCGGGACCAGACAAAAGTCGTTCAGGCAGCGTTGCAAGAAGGGCAGCTGTACTTCAAGACTATGTTCCGGAGCATGTGCAGCATCCAGGTAATCTACCTGGGGCAGCTCCGTTACCAGCGCTGCAATCATTGCCGTGTCCAGTCGCACTGGCCCCAACGGCGTCTCGAAGCTCGCTACCGACGGTACCGCAATCCCATGCACATACTGATAGTGCGCCGGGCCCAGCAGGACAACCCGGGCAATCTTTGGGCCAGCCTGCACCACCCGGTACGCCTGGGCCGCTATCGAGCCG
Organism: uncultured Pseudomonadales bacterium; assembly: GCA_947258895.1. The sequence continues at coordinate 1,652 of CAMYKE010000595.1, forward strand.
GAATATACATAGCCGGCATGCGGCACAATAAGTCCCTTGATTGGCAAATCGCGGCCTGGCGCCGCGGCCAGGAACTCTTCAATATCCCCTTGCAGGCGCCGGGGATCGGCCGGATAAAACGTGCCGGCCACTGCCGGTGGACGGCTACCCATGCTGTTTACCTGTGTCATCTCGCTACACCGCCATGCCGAGGCTTTTGTATTCCCGGTCTGCCATGTCACTTCTGTTCTGGATCAGTGACCGAACAACTCCTCAACTTTATTAGGCAGCGACCGATTGAAAATAGTTCCTCCAGGCCACAGCCTCCGGCCCGCGAATTTCCCCGGGCGAGTGAACCCTCGACCGCCGATCGGTTCAGATAGTGTATGAATTCCCCAACCACAGTACCTACCCGCTATTGGCACCGGCTCGAGGATGGCCGCGTGCAATGCGACCTGTGCCCGCGCTATTGCAAATTGCGCGAGGGACAGCGCGGCCTGTGTTTCGTGCGGGGCTGCGAGGATGAGCAGGTCAAACTGTTCAGCTATGGCCGCTCCAGCGGTTTTTGTATCGACCCCATCGAGAAAAAACCCCTCAATCATTTCTATCCCGGCAGCTCGGTGCTGTCGTTCGGGACCGCGGGCTGCAACCTGGCCTGCAAATTTTGCCAGAACTGGGACATGAGCAAGTCCCGGGAAATGGACACCCTCGCCGACCAGGCGATGCCGGAGCAGCTCGCACGACGAGCGCGTGAACTGGGCTGCAAGAGCATTGCATTTACCTACAACGACCCAGTGATATTCCTGGAGTACGCTGTCGATGTTGCCAAGGCCTGCCATCAACTGGAGATTCAGTGTGTAGCGGTGACGGCGGGCTATATCTGTGACGCGCCACGCCGCGAATTCTATGCTCACATGGACGCCGCCAACGTCGATGTAAAGGGTTTTACCGAGCGCTTTTACCACAAGATCTGTGGCGGTCACCTGGCCAACGTGCTCGATACGCTGCAATACCTGAAACATGAAACCGATGTCTGGTTCGAATTCCGCGGCGGCAAAGGTGCGGCCACGGCCATTGGCGCCATGCTGGCTGTGGCGCCCACAGCGTTGATCCCGGCCGCGATCGTCTGG
>CAMYKE010000596.1 GCA_947258895.1 uncultured Pseudomonadales bacterium
ATCCCGGACGCCTACTACCAGGCCGCGCGTATCGACGGCGCCAGCCGCTGGGCGGTGTTCCGCTATATCCAGTTGCCGAAAATGAAGCGCGTGTTGACCATTGCTATCCTGCTACGCTTCATGGACAGCTTCATGATCTACACCGAGCCGTTCGTGCTGACCGGCGGCGGGCCCGGCAACACGACGACCTTTCTTTCGATCGACCTGGTCAAGATCGCGCTCGGCCAGTTCGACCTCGGCCCGGCGGCGGCGATGTCGCTGATCTACTTCCTCGTCGTGCTGCTGATCTGCTGGGTTTTCTACACTGTCATGATGCGTGGCGAGGAGAATTAGCGTGGCGCCCCCAAGAAAATGGATCGTGCCGACCCTGTACATCGTCTTTCTGATGTTGCCGATCTACGGCCTGCTGGCGATGTCGTTCAAGACCACCAATGAAATCCTCGGCGGCTTTTCGTTCTTCCCGCAGGAATTCACGCTCGAGAATTACAAGGTCATTTTCACTGACCCGACCTGGTACAACGGCTACATCAATTCGATCATCTACGTCGTCATCAACACGCTGATCTCGGTGTCGGTGGCGCTGCCGGCGGCCTACGCGTTTTCGCGCTACCGCTTCCTGGGCGACAAGCACCTGTTCTTCTGGCTGCTGACCAACCGCATGGCGCCGCCGGCGGTATTCGCGCTGCCGTTCTTCCAGCTCTACTCAGCGATCGAGCTGTTCGACACCCACATCGCGGTCGCGCTGGCGCACTGCCTGTTCAATATCCCGCTCGCGGTCTGGATCCTCGAGGGCTTCATGTCGAGTATACCGAAAGAGCTCGACGAAACCGCGTACCTCGACGGCTATTCGTTCTGGCGCTTCTTCCTGCGCATCTTCGTGCCGACCATCGCCGCCGGCATCGGAGTGGCCATGTTTTTCTGTTTCATGTATTCCTGGGTCGAACTGTTGCTGGCGAAGACGCTGACCTCGGTCGATGCCAAACCGATCGCGGCGACGATGACGCGAACCGCGAGCAGTTCCGGTTACGAGCTCGGCCTGCTCGCGGCGGCCGGCTCGCTGACCATCATTCCGGGCGCGATCGTGATCTACTTTGTGCGCAACTACATCGCAAAGGGCTTTGCCCTCGGCCGGGTATAGCGGGGGATAGTGCTATGGACCTGTCCTGGATGGCGTGGACCTGGCCGACAGCGGCGTTCTTTATCACCATCGCACTGTCCATCGCCGCGATGGGCGTCTGGGAGCATTTCGACCCGGGCGGTAATCCGCGCCGCGGCGTTTTCAACATCGATACCACGCGCGGAGACCGCTTGTTTATCTCCTGGCTCGGCACCGGTTTCATCGGCCTCGCCTGGCTCGGTTTTTACGGCACGCCGCTATGGGGCGCGCTGGCCCTCGCGATCGCATGGTTGGGGCGCGCTGGCCCTCGCGATCGCATGGTTCGTTTTCGTGTTCAGGAAAGTGTGATGTGAACAGACTCGACGGACAGAGAACCATTCAAAAGTAGCGCGGCTGGAGCAGCGCCAGGCCAATAGCGAAAAGCATTGGCGGGAAGTTTTTGTCGTGCCCCGCGTGGGCGGAGTTACACAAAAAAGCGTTCAGGAAGCAATGTCCCGGGAGGTCTCTCGTAGTCATCAGGCGCTTTTTGGATTGGTGCCCGGGAGCAGGCTCGAACACTGCTCAGTACGGCGATACCCGAAAAAGGAACAGGTCTTTGCTGCATTACCTGAGCAAGCCAATGCGTGCTGTAGTGGAAAAAATTGGAGAAGTTACAGACAAAGAATCTATACCTTGACCGTAAAGCGCCAAACGGAGTAATCTGCCCTACAAATGCCAGTGAGAGCGCTCATGTCAACGGTAATGTCAAAAGGCCAGATAACCCTTCCGCGGGATGTTCGGTAGGCGCTGGGGTCGGGTGTCGGGGACAAGGGTGATTTCGTGGAAGTCGAAGGTGATTTAACAGTCGTTCCGCTGGGGAAAGGTGTACCCGCCCTTAAAGGAAAATTTGCAGGCCGTGGCAAGCGGCCGGTCACCATCAGGGAAATCGACGATGCGATTGCTCGATCTTCTGCAGAGTGCGAAAGGGGATGATTGGACCAGACATGATTTTTCTTGTCCGCTGTTTCGGTGGAACCGGATAGCGCTGGCGGCCATGGCGGCAGTTGATGATCCTAATGCCGCCACGTCATGGAAAAAGCAACCTTTCCAATACGGTACGCGCGAGCCAGCGAATAACCTCACTCAGGAATTGGTGAAACCTACGGACAAAGAATCTATGCTTTCGCTGGTAATCGTTTTCGCGACCGCGCTCCGTCCGGTACGTCCATGTCCAAATGGCCGACGATCAAGTCGCTGATTCCCAAGCGGCCCCGGTCCCTCTGGTGGTTGATCTAGACGGGACGTTGATTAAATCCGATCTGTTGGTCGAATCTCTGTTTACGCTGTTATACCAAAGCCCGACAACCGTGTTCACGCTGCCGTTCTGGCTACTTAAGGGCAAGGCGGCATTCAAGCGTCAAATCGCCGATCGGGTCGACCTGAACGTCGAGCAGCTACCGTACAATCAAGAACTTCTGGATTATCTTCGCGATCAGCGCACCGACGGGCGCGCGCTGATACTGGCGACCGCGTCCGACAGCCAGCTCGCAGAGCGGGTTGCGGAGCACGTCGGCTTGTTCGATCGGGTGCTGGCGAGCGATGGGTCGACTAATTTGTCTGCGCTCGATAAGCGCAACCGCCTGGTCGACACCTTTGGCAACGCACGCTTCGACTACGTGGGTAATGCAAGCGCAGATCTCGATGTGTGGCCTTGCGCGCGCGAGGCGATCCTGGTTGATGTTTCACCCAATCTGCGCCGCAAGGCCGAGCAGCTCGCAAATGTGAAGCGCATCTTCTCCTCGGGCGCACCGACGACGA
>CAMYKE010000597.1:0-859 GCA_947258895.1 uncultured Pseudomonadales bacterium
AGTGATGTTATTGCCACGCCGTCCCGCCGGTATACCTGTATTGCCCTCACCGCGCTGCTGAGCGTGGCGATTATCTGGCTGCTGACACCGGCGGCGGAATACCTGCCCGAGGGCGAGGAGCCCAAGATTTTCGCCGTTATGAACGCCCCGCCGGGCTACAACCTTGAAGCCATGGAAAAAGTGGCGACCGAGATCGACGCCTGGTTCCTGCCCCACGTGGCTGCCGATCCGGCAGATTTTGACAGCGGTAAAACAGACGTACCGCCCATTCGCTACCTGAATGTCTACCTCGACGCCAGTCGGCTTCGCATAATCTCGGAACCAGTGAGACCTGGAAATGTAGACGAGCTGATGGATGCGGTCACCCGCAAATACAGGGAATACCCGGGCATGCGGGCCTTTGCCGCGCGCGGCTCTATCATCAGCAGCAACGATGGCGGCACCCGCAGCATCAACCTGGATATCGCCGGGCCCAACCTGGCCACCATTTATGATGTGGCACTGGCCGCCTACCGCCGCGCCGGGGAGGTATTTGACAACCCGCGCATCCAGAGCCAGCCCAGCTCGCTCAGCCTGGCCCAGCCCATGGTCGAGGTGAAGCCGCGATGGGAGCGCGCGGCTGAACTGGGTATGACAGCCGAAAGCCTGGGATTTATAGTTGCGGCACTCACTGACGGCAGCTACGTCGATGAATTCTTCCTGGACGACGACAAGATCGACATCTACCTGTACAGCGATGTGGGGCAGAGCGCCACACTGGATACGCTGTCGCAATTGCAGCTGTTCACTCCTACGGGGGAGGTGCTACCACTGGGTGCAGTGGCGGACATCGAAGAGAGTGTGAGCAGCTCAATGGTAC
>CAMYKE010000597.1:886-2428 GCA_947258895.1 uncultured Pseudomonadales bacterium
CGCTGGAGACTGGCGTGGCAACGGTCCACTCGGAGGTCGTTGATTACCTGCGTGCCCAGGGGAAGATACCCGCGGATGTTAACGTGGCGATCTCGGGTGCCGCGGACCAACTGGATGCCACCCGTGAATCACTACTGGGTAACTACCTGGTGGCACTGCTGATCATTTACCTGCTGATGGTAGCCATCTTTAATCACTGGGGATTGCCATTGCTGATAATGACCTCAATACCCCTGGGCATTGCCGGCGGTATTGTGGGACTTTGGCTGCTGAATGGAGTGGGAGGCCTGCTGCCACTGCTTGGGTTGAACGCGATAGTCCAGCCCTTCGATATGATTTCCATGCTGGGCTTTCTTATCCTGATGGGCACCGTGGTGAACAACCCTATCCTGATTGTTCATCGGGCTGTGCAAAATACGGAAGAACAGAATATGGACCCGCTGGCCGCAGTGAACGAGGCGGTGGCTGCACGCCTGCGCCCTATCGCCATGTCGACCATCACCACCCTGTGCGGCCTGGCACCTCTGGTGTTGATTCCCGGCGCCGGTACCGAGCTGTATCGCGGTGTCGGCGTCATCGTGATGTTTGGTATCCTGGGTGCGGCGCTGGTCACATTGACCATGCTGCCGGCTTTGACAGTAGAGGTGCTGAAACTACGCAAGCGCTCTCAGGCGAGTCAAACGCCTTAGCGTAAAGCCTATTCCGCCGGGAGTGCGTCGGAAATCTGCCGCACGCCGAATAAATCAGGCCTGAAAGCCTTACCTCGCAGCAGTCGGCGCTGCCGGCTCCAGCCTCGCCTTGCGGCGCGCGCGCACGCCCTTCTCGATACCCAATAGTCTTTCATAGCTGCCAGGGAATAGTCGCGTCACCAGGCTCATAATTTTCGCGTCCGTGCCCACCATGATACGGCGTTTATTTTTCAGCACTCCGCGAATCATAATCGCCGCCGCTTCATCCGCGGTGGTTGTGGCCATCGCAGCGAACTCGGCCTTCAACTGCTCCTGCGGTGCGCCCAGGGTTTTTTCATTCATGCGAGAATTTTGCGCGATACCCGTCTTGATGCCACCGGGGTGCACGCAACTCACATTAATATGGCTACCAGCCAGCTCCATTTTCAGAGACTCGGTAAAACCGCGCACTGCGAACTTTGAGGAGTTGTAAGCGCTCTGCAGGGGCATAGCGAGAATACCGAATACGCTGGAAACATTGACGATATGGGCTTCCTCTACCTGCTTCAGGTAAGGTAAGAACGCACGGGTGCCATACACGACGCCCCAGAAGTTGATATTCATCAGCCAATTGAAGTCGTCATAGCTCTGGTTCTCAACAGAGTCCACCAGTGTCACGCCAGCATTATTAAACAACACATGCACTTCGCCGTGGTCCGCAATAACCTGACGAGCGAAAGCTTCGAAGCCTTCCCGGTCCGCCACATCCAGCTCATGAGTGGTGCAGCAGCCTGCAGCCGCTTCTACCTGTTTCTTTGTTTCGGCAAGGCCCTCGGCATTCATGTCAGCCAGGGCCAGACTGGCGCCCTGCCTC
>CAMYKE010000598.1:0-1541 GCA_947258895.1 uncultured Pseudomonadales bacterium
AAGTGGGGTGTGCAATTCAGGTCATTGATGCCGCCTACATTTTCACATTAGTTGCATTTATCGGAATTATTTTGCGGCACCAATTACGTTGAATTAATAAAACGGGTCAGCAAATTTATAGGGACAGGAATATACGATTGCTGAGCTCGAGGCACTTAGATAAATCTGTCCCCAATTATCAGGACTGCTAAAACACATGAAAATACGCCATACAATTCTCCTTAGCTCCATACTCTTCACCTTCACTAGCGCATTCGCTTTCGTCAGTGCGCAGGAATCTGACCGACCTAACTCTGAACGACCTAACATTGTGCTTATCCTCGCCGACGATCTTGGCTACACAGATATCTCTCCCTTTGGCAGCGAGATAAATACTCCGAACATCGCCAGGCTCGCGCAAGAAGGCCTTTCCTTCACTAATTACCACACAGCCGGGAGCTGTGCACCGGCACGGGCGATGCTGCTAACCGGCGTAGACAGCCATAGGAATGGTGTACCCAATATTCCAGAGGCGCTGCCGACGGAACAAATGTCCTATGAGCACTACCAGGGAGTGTTAAACGATAAAGTTGTCACCCTGGCCAGTGTATTGCAGGATGATGGCTACAATACTTACATGACTGGCAAGTGGCATCTGGGTCATACCCCGGAACTTCTACCCTCGGCGAGGGGATTCGACCGCACTATTGCGATGGCCGATACCGGAGCGGACAACTGGGATCAGCGCACCTACCTGCCGATCTATGATCAGGCGAACTGGTATGCCGATGGTGCAGAACACACCCTGCCCGACGATTTTTATTCATCAGAATATTTTATCGATAAGACAATCGAATTTATCGGATCGAATGCGCAAGACGATCAACCGTTTTTCGCCTATATCCCTTTTCAGGCTGTTCATATGCCGGTGCAGGCACCTCGCGAGTTTTCAGACAAGTATACGGGTGTGTACGATGAAGGTTGGACCGTCATGCGCGAGCGGCGGCGCCTTGCTGCTGAACAGGCTGGTGTAATTCCGGCAGGCACTCAGGCGGTGGTTACACCAGGCACGTTAATCTGGGATAGCCTGAGCGAAGAGCAGAAGCTCCATCATGCCCGGCGGATGGAAGTGTATGCCGGCATGGTGGATGCTATGGATATGCATATCGGACGCTTGATGGATTATCTGCAAAGCATTGGCGAATATGACAATACAATTTTTGTGTTCACGTCTGATAACGGTGCCGAAGGTTCAAACATTATTCAGCCAAATGGCGGCTCAGCACTTTCTCCGTGGTTCGACAGGGTGGGTTACAACTCCGATTATGAGACTTTGGGTGAGCGTAATTCCTGGAATGCCATCGGTCCAAGTAACGCCACGATCGCCGCTTCGCCGCTGAATTATTATAAGTTTCACGCCAGCGAAGGTGGCCTGAGAGTGCCATTGGTGATGGCCGGCCCCGGCATTAACAGGCAAGCTGAAATGACCGATGAATTTGTTTTCGTTACAGATCTGGCTCCCACAATTCTGAGCCTGGTTGGCGTGGATGATCACGCCGGTA
>CAMYKE010000598.1:1563-3010 GCA_947258895.1 uncultured Pseudomonadales bacterium
CAGTGGAGCCGATAGTCGGTACGAATTTCTCAGAATTCCTGGCTGGAGACAATTCGCCAGTGCATGAGGAGTCAGTATCCATAGGATACGAGTTAGGTGGAAACAGTGCGCTATTCAAAGGTGATTACAAAATCGTGATAAATCCCGTTGGTCAGAATGACACTGACTGGCATCTGTTCAACATTAAGACTGATCCTGGCGAAACTACCGATCTGGCGCAACAACAACCGGCATTGCTGGAAGAGATGATTGCGGACTACGAGACTTATGTCCAAGCCAACAACGTGCTACCCATGCCCGATGGTTACAATCGGACAGGGAGGATATTGGGGGATGCGCTGCGGGAACTTCGGCAATAAATAGCGAAAAAGAATGGGAATAGAGTTGTTTTCTCAATAAGACGCGAAAGTTTGGAATCAAGGCCAGCCGGTCATAGCTTGGCCTTTTAAGCTATTCAAATGAGGATGGAAGTAACAATGAAAAGTCTCCGTAAAATATTACTATTCACGGCAACAGCTCTCTCAATAGCAGCCGCCGCCAGCCTCTCTTATAGCCAGGGGAATTTTGAGGGAGTGGAACTTTCCATTACGCCCGTTGCCGGCAATGTTTACATGGTGCAGCGGTAGGTCCGGAAGGAGTTCTGCTGGTGGACTCCTTGTTTGCGCCACTTGCGGATAGGTTGGTTGCTGCCGTTGGGCAGGTGACGGACGAAGAAATTCGCTTTCTGGTCAATACGCATATCCATATTGATCATGTCGGAGGCAATGAAAACCTGGCGCAAAGGGGCGTACTGATCTTTGCTCATGACAACACGCGTCAGCGTTTCTTCGAGGAGCGCAGTCGCTTCCCGAGAGCCGGAGGCAGCTTCCTTCCACAACAACCTGCTGCCGCCAGACCGCCTATTACCTTCAACGACACCATGAGCTTTCATCTGAACGGCGAAGAAGTTCTTGCCTTTCATGCACCACCCGCACATACCGACGGCGATGTCTTCGTCTACTTTCCTGAATCTGATGTGCTCCATCTTGGCGATGTGTACCGCACCACCAGCTATCCAATTATCGATGTCTACAATGGCGGTACGCTGAGAGGCACAGTCGCGGCAATGGACAAGGCTATCGATTTAGCCGGCCCAGATACGAAAGTTATACCGGGGCATGGCCTTGAAGTAGTTGGCCGGGACGAGCTGATAGAATTTCGTGACATGATCCTCGACATTCAGGGCCAGGTTCTCACCATGATTCGCGAAGGTAAGAAGTTGGACGAGGTAATGGCAGCGCAGCCAACCGCTGCTTATGATGCGGAATGGACAGATGATCCTGGTTGGGGACCGGAAGACTTTGTTCCCATCGTCTATTACCAACTGGGTGGCTCCGGACGTCTGGCCGATCGCTAAACCGACTCAACACAATCGCTATGAACAAAGGGGTCAGAATAATTTGATGGA
>CAMYKE010000599.1 GCA_947258895.1 uncultured Pseudomonadales bacterium
TGGCAATCACGGAGCGCTTGTTCACTTTATCCGCCCACCACCGTAACGAGGCCATGCGGTTCTTAATGGTACCGGAGGACAGCTTTTTCTCCAGCCAGTGTTTCACCAGGGTTTCGATGTGCTTGGGTTTCAATGAATGCGCGTTCATGCGCCGAAATCCCATTTGATAGAGTTGCTCCGCACAGAGGGTTAGATCCCGTTCCCGTCGGTGTTGGGTGGCATAGCTGCCATCGCGATTCTTGTCGCAGAGTTTTTTGAGTTCATAGTTCAGTTGTTTCATCGTGTGTGTTCCAGTCAGGTAAGTGTTTCTGACCAGCTGCAGCCTCAAGGGCCAACAGGTCCGCATAAAGCGGTATGGGTCACGGGACACGACGCCCGGCAAGTCGAGTAAGTACAACAAAATAAATCAACTACGGTGGCCTGAAGTCAGACCGTGCGCGTTTGCTCTTGCGAGAGCTACAACGCGCATAAAGCAACGGTACCCGTATCGGGTTCGTCAGTGGCATGGTGATAATCACCTCCTTTGGGTTACAAACGGTACGAGTCGATTAGTTCCTCGTACGGGGGTTTAAAGCAGTGCTTCCAACAACACCATCGCAACGCGATGAGCCTTTGAAAGTGCGTTTTACTAACAAGCAGAGCATTGAGCTCACATACATCAGCCCGCACTCTGCGGTTTTTTAGCAAGCCCCGTCGTGTCACGGTGCATGCCTGGGGCCGCCGAGTCGTCTCAATCAATACCAACAGTCGATCCGACTCAGTGCGTCACGGCTTCGGCCCGAAGTGACGCTCTCGAAAATCCCAAACGCTGGTACAGATAAACAGCCAGCGTTCGGTCTTTTCTACCCCGTCGGCTTGCGCCAGGTGGGGTCGTCCTTGCTACTTTGCCGTAGTAGCCACGGATAAAATCGTTACGATGGGGCCAGTGTAGGAACGGATCATCCGGGTAGCTATCCAAAATCCCACCGCAAAGTGGCGTGGTTTCTGGCACGGGGTCCCACGTCACTACCCGCGAGCCGGTAGTGACGTGGGCCTGGCATTCAGGATCGGCTCACTGCCCAACTGCGCATTTTCCCGCAACGAAGTTAGCGCAGTACGTATATCAGCGGATCGGCAAGGCACGATGAGGAGTAGTCCGGCAAGGAAAGACGCGGGACGAATCGCATTTGAGCGGCTTACGAAAGGTGCGGCAGCCAGGATAAATCAACATTAAATTTGGTGCGGACAGGCGTCCGAATAGCGTTCGCCTAGCCACACGTCTATCTAATGATAGTTAATGCCCGAGTGTCGGTAAGAGGGTGATTTGCCGATGGTGGTCAGGATCACAAAATAACGGATTGCGCAATGAGTACATCGTGGCCGCAGGCCCGAGTTGAGTAATATTTACAAAGAGAGGGCGCTCATTCCAAAATTTACTCTGGAAAATTGATTACCGGGTAATCACTTTTTCATTCCAAAATTTACTCAAAACCCAAGTTCATTCCAAAATTTACCGAGTAGTAGTTTTTAAGTGCGTTTGTTTATTAGGTACTGATGGTTAGTAAGTAATGCTTACGGGTTGACCGGATCCGGTTCAGCCGTATCCGGTTTCACCGTTTCCGGCAATTCCGGATGTGGTATTCCCGATACACCTTCCCCGGGGGTATCGAATACATAATAGGTGCCACCGCGGATCCGTCCATCGGCGGCGCGGTGCTTCACGAAATTCATGTAGCCCGTGGAGCGCAATTCCTGCAGCAGTCGATAGACACCGTCCCGGCCCAAGTCGCCGCGGCGTTGCAATTCTTTGACGATGACTTTCCAGTCATCCGGCTTGGAAAGCAGATAGATCAGCAGACCACGGGCCGTCCAGGAGAGGCGGCTGTCTTCAATGGTATGCGTGTGTACTATGGTGTAGCGATCCGGTCTTGCCGTTCTGATGATAGTGGTGGGCATGGTCTTCTTCCTCGTCAGGTGGAGTAAGATGACGAGGCTGAGTGGACAGTTGAATCTGCGCAATCGAAAAACCAATTCACTATTGTCGTGTTTTTTGCATCCACCAGAGAAACTTTCTTCACTGAATTTTAATGACGGAGGATCAAGCACGTCTGGTTATCAAGCGGATGGAATGAAAACTTTAAATCGGAGGGCAAAAATGAGTCCATCTACAGATCCAAGTGAGCGGCGGGGTCATAGTCAAAGTGCGATTCCTCTCTGCACAATACCCTATGGTATATGGTGCCATATGAAAGCCAGATTGCTATTTAGAGATAATTTTTATTTTAGAGACGGTGCAATTCGGGAGATGGTTATCTGGCTGCTACCGGAATCCGATGCGGAGCGCCCCCATAACCTGATATACAGGCTCTTATATGGCGATCGCGATAAATGTCTGATGAGATATGACAGCGAACGTGGAAAGGGAGATCATCGTCATGATGGAGAGCGTGAGGAAGACTATACATGGGTATCAGTGCAACAATTAATTGCCGATTTCAGGGCAGATATTAACAGTTTACGGGGTGAGCAAGATGAGTAAACAACGAATTCATATTGGCGCAGAGGACGCCGATCGTGGCTTCGAACGATTTACAGGTGCCTGGGAGCGTGCAACGAAGGGTGAAATGAAGGAAACAGAAATTCACCTCAATTTTGAAGATTTGTCCATGTTGTTAGCAGTCATAACACCCAAGCGATTAGAGATTCTAAAAACGCTGCGTCAGAATGGTCCCCGGAGTGTTAGGTCTCTGGCTAAACAACTGGGACGAGACTATAAGAATGTCCACGTCGACACCGGAGTTCTTGAGGACGCGGGTTTACTCGAGCGAACAGCATCGAATAAATTAATGGTGCCCTGGGATGTTATCGATGCGCATTTGAGCCTCGTAGCGTAGGCTCTCCATCGAAGCGGTATTAGGCGACAATAAACCTGGCCGGTCGTATTGCCTAAGCACTAACTCAACACAACATAGATCGACAGTCGCTGTGTAAAGGCTTGATCTGGAATTTCGGGCAGATCAATTTTCTCGTTTGAGAAGTTCTCGAA
>CAMYKE010000600.1:0-862 GCA_947258895.1 uncultured Pseudomonadales bacterium
TCAGTGTTAGAGCCGCCGTGGCCGGGAATATCTTCCGACGGAGGCGCCATTGAAAAGGGATAGAAATCACTGCCGAATGCCGGGGCTTTGTTGTAACGGACAGCGCAGGAGTTGAGCTGGTCTACTCCGAATGCGCCTACGTTCAGGAAGGGAACGGCGATGACCGTCATACCGGCACTGTGTGCCAGGTCCCACAGGCTTACGGCACCTGCCGCGTGCGTCAGCTTCGTGATGCGACCGGATCAGGAGAGCCTCCGGAGTCTTGATTCATACGATTGCGATTGCTTGAATCCGCGGGCGTCCGCTGGATCAGGTTTCCTAGGGATCATGGAATCTGCGGGAATTCTGTGGAGTTTCTTGGTGTAAACCGTTCTCCATCACTTTGTAAGATGACGTTTTGGAATAATGCACTAACTTGTGACAAGAAAGGAGCGTGATATGGACAAGAAAGTGACCGTAGTGGGAGCCGGTAATGTTGGCGCAACTGCAGCCCAGCGGTTGTGTGAAAAAGAACTTTGCGATGTGGTCTTGATCGACATTGTCGAAGGGGTTCCCCAAGGGAAGGCCCTCGATCTGACTGAGGCGGCACCGATCGAAAAGCACGATGCCCATCTGACGGGCGCCAACGGGTATGAAGCCTCGCAAGGGTCCGATGTCGTTATCATTACCGCCGGCATTCCGAGAAAACCGGGTATGAGTCGGGACGATCTATTAAAAACCAATGCCGGAATTATAAGAGACGTGACCGGGAAGGTGGCCAAGCTGTCTCCGGAGGCCGTCCTTATTATTGTCAGCAATCCCCTGGATGCCATGTGCCATGTGGCTTACGAAACCAGCGGTTTTTCCAAAAACAAGGTGATGG
>CAMYKE010000600.1:894-2418 GCA_947258895.1 uncultured Pseudomonadales bacterium
GTGCCGAGATCGTCAGCCTGCTCAAAACGGGCAGTGCCTATTACGCACCTGCCTCCGCTGCCGTAGAGATGACCGAATCCATTTTGAAAGACAAGAAGAAAATCCTCCCCTGCGCCGCTTATCTTGAAGGTGAATACGGCATTCATGATCTCTATATCGGGGTTCCGGTAAAATTAGGCAAGAACGGCATTGAGGAGATTATTCAGATTACCCTCGCGGACGACGAGCAGAAGGCTCTGCAGAAATCGGCCGATGCGGTAAAAGAACTGGTTGAAGTGCTGAAAAAAATGGCGTAAAACAGAAAAACATGATTCCGCTTCTCGGTTCCTACCTCCGGTTGGTCATCCTTCCGCAGTTGCGGCGTTGTGCGGTCTCGATGGGCTTGTTCCACTAATTTCACCCTTCGAAGAAAGCACCCCCATGCAGGACGCGCAAAATTTAGTGGTGATCCATGGGGGGATGCTTCGCGAGATCATTGGCCACTGTTATCTTCCCGATCAGAATAATTTTTTTATAGAGAACATTTAACTGCAGTTACACAGATATACAGTCTCACAACTCACCCGTGATGGAACCAACACCATCACTAAAAGTGGAACTAGGAGGAACCTATGCTGGAAATTAAAGATTCGGTTGCTGTGATTACGGGTGGTGCCAGCGGCATCGGCCTTGCACTTTCAAAGTACTGGCTTGAGAAAGGGGGCAAAGTCGTCATTGGCGATGTGGTCGAGTCGGCTCTCAAGCAGGCCGCCGAGGAGCTCAAGGGCGATGTGGCCACGGTACTTTGCAATGTCACCAAAGAGGAGGACTGCGCCAAACTGGCCGATACCGCCATCGAAAGATTCGGCCAAATCAACATGGTGGCCCCTTTCGCAGGGATTATCAAAGACGGCCTGATGGTGTCTCCGGACCGGGAAACCGGTAAGGTCTCCCGGAAAATGTCCCTCGAGAATTTTGAAGCGGTGATCAACATTAACTTGACGGGCGTATTTCTGACGGTTCGCGAGTGTGCCGAACGCATGATCAACAACAACTGCAAGGGACTGATCTGCCTGGTGTCCTCCACCGGATCTCTGGGCACGGCCGGTCAGATCAACTATTCTTCAACCAAGGCGGCCATGTCGGTGATGCCCAAGGTCATCACGGCCGAGTTTTTTCGCCGTGGACTGGCCGATAAAATCCGCTGCGTGGCGGTGGCGCCTGGTTACGTTGGTACGGCCATGGTAAAGGGAATGAATCAGAAAGCACTGGAAAGCATTGTCGCCCAGGTGCCCATTGGTCGACTGGTCGAACCGGAAGAGGTGGCGATGCTGGTCGGAGACATTTATCGCAACGAGGCCCTGGCCGGTGACGTTTTCTTTATCCACGGCGGTCTGCGGTTGGGGTCGAAAGGATGATCCATCCGGGATCGATTGAGCATCAGGCCATAATATAAAAGAAGCAGAATTGCAGCGTGATATTATGGGGATTCGGGAAAGAAAAAGACGAGAGCGCTAAAGGAAAAATTAAAAGAAGGAAATGCTG
>CAMYKE010000601.1 GCA_947258895.1 uncultured Pseudomonadales bacterium
TGAGATGGCTCCGCCCCACCCGGGAGGTGCTGCGGGGTGGAATTAGAAGTTGTCCTGTATCGTTAACGCAGACCAAGCTTTCAGGACTACCGGGACCGTCACGACCAGAATAACTAGTCCTATCATTGCTAGAACTCCTATATCAATTGACTTCTTGAAATCAATAAGGGATCGGCATAGAAATAACAAAAATATAAAAATTTATGTTTTTCATGAAATTAATTTATTTCTTGAGGTTCCCCTCTCCAACCAATCGAACCTGAGCGACACTGATTTGGATGCAGTGACTCAACGTCTATATAAGACACGCTCAAATGCGCGTATTTCCTGTTCCACTCACATTTCCGGGTAACGGGCTGACGCCGCCGATTTACGAAGAGACGGTTACACGACGCGAAGATGTGGGATTGGCTGCGCCGATCCGTATGGCAATCCCGTTATGGACAGCGCCGATGTAGCCCAGTAGCGCATACACGAATATCACCAGGCCAACCATTTCCAATGATTCCTCGAGCGTCGTGATAATCCCATAAGCCAGGTCGAATTGATCGTCGTGATTTTCAAAATACCAGCCGCCGACCATTTCAAGGCCGATCGCGCCGCTGAGATATACGGAGGCTGAAACCAGCATCAGCCGGCGCGGGTGAGCCGGCAATGCCAGGATAAAGCGCCCAAGAATCAAAGCCAGTAGCACTACACCGATACCGTAAGGAATAATCCAGGCAAAATAGAACGCGCCGGAGGCAGTGAACAGCTCCCTTGACGGGGTAATGAGGCGCTCATGCAGGGAGCAGAACTCATCGATACCCAGAAACAGGAAGATGGCAGCGAGCAGCAGCCAATTGCCCGCCGCTTGTTGCCGACGTCTGTGGATGAGCGAAACAAGCAATAACAGCAGCGCACATAACAGGATGAGCAGAGTCGAGAACAGTGTGGGTATATTTTTCTCGTTGTCCAGATTGAATAGCGGCACCAAACCCCGCAGGTAGTCATGTCCAAAGTAGTATGTCGATAGCAGGCCCGCACAATTCGCCAACACCAGGCCCGCTACCAGAAGCAACAGGAATTTCGCGGCCTGGATTGGCGATATCTGCAGATTCTCGGCAGCCATAGCGTCAAATTCAAATCTTTTATTGAATGAAACAGTTCGTCCCCATGGGCAGTTGGCATCACCTCTCGAAGCAGAGCGCTACCGCAGCACAGGTCCCGGAGAGTATAGAAAGAATAGAGGCCCTTCTTATTCTTCGCAAGCCTCCGGCTCTGAATCAACGGGGTCACCCCTGGACCGCCATTAGTCGTGCCATTGATCGCTCAACTCTCCGGCGGAGTATCCTCGTATCGGCAGGGGAATCTGGGGATGGCGACGCCATGCGTGAGGGGCGTCGCGGTGCGGATTTAGCGGCTGCCCTGTTTAGCTAACGCAGCCAAAGCTCCAGGCACTACCGGGACCGCCACGACCAGGGTTACTAGTGCTGTCATTGCTTTACCTCCTTTATCAATCACTTTCTTGCGATCAATATAGGGCCGGCAGCCAAATAACTCAAATGTAAAAAATTTATGTTTATTATGAATATGATTTATTTCTTGCGGTCGCAGGTGTATCAAAAGTGTGTATCAAAAGGGTCAGACTCGATTGTATCAAAAGGGTCAGACTCGATTGATTTTTTCTTTCTCGATAATCTAACGACTTCCTATCGCCGCCCCTTGTTCGAGGTGATGCCGCGCGTGTTGGTTGCCGTTCCAGTCGTTTTTTAAACTCGCTGCTGCCCAGCACCCATGCCTTGTTCGTTACTTCGCGAATTTCCGCTAAAGTGCTTTCTCCAATGTGAGATTTGAATAACGCTCGACAAGCACTTTAGCGCTCTGCCAGGCTATTCCCCAGTTTTACGTACTCCAGGTGGTGCGTCACGACTTCATCCGCTTGCCCTGGCGCATTGTAGCGATAGCTTGATCAGGGGTATTCCGAGGGGTGTGCCGCCATGTTTTTGGTCCGAACCGGGTTTAATTCAATATAACGATATCAGGCCAACAAATAGCGTTCGGAATCAATCAGTGTCGCTTTGTAACGACCTTTCCAAAGAGTTCCGGTGCGTTAGCAAGTATGGTTAAAGTACTGTACATAGTAGCGTCCCGGCATTTGCAGGGTTTTACCAATCGCCTGCTCGAACCCCGGTGTCAATAAGAAATGGACATGGGTGGTCATCAGGACATAGGCATGAACATCGCAACGATGCTTATCGCTAGCCTGCTTGAGTTTTCCAGATAAAAGCGGTGATCCCCTTCAGCATGAAATATAGGAGCGCGGTTATTGCCCTGCACGATCACATGCTGGGGCTGACCGGGAATCACGAATCGAGGGAGACGGGCCATGGGGAAAACAGGGGGTTGTGAATGATCGCTGTAGCCTACTCCAATACATATCTGTAATCAATCGAGTCTGACCCCTTTGATTCCTTTGATTACGACTTTTAAACAAAGAAATGCCAAAATCTCAGAAACCGACATCATCGTGGAGTTCGTGAAGATAAATAAGTAAAGGTCTTGCATGCACCTGGGCATGCATATATCCGAGTCAGGCTCCAGTGAGAATACAGGTAAAACGATGACGCCCAATCATAGCTATTGAAGAAATAGCAATGTTTGTTTGGGCAGAGAACACACCTGGATGGGTTCTTATCGATCTTCACGAATCTTGCCGAACCATCCGGAAGCATCGGATGTAAGGCGGTTGCTGCTGGTGATTCGAGTTTATTTTTCGCCAGCTTCCGGGTACTGGATACGAT
>CAMYKE010000602.1 GCA_947258895.1 uncultured Pseudomonadales bacterium
GCCTTAGCGTAAAACCGCGATCTTCACGCCGCTGTGCCGTGGCGAAGCTGTTTTTAGCGAAGACTGGTCTGCTCCACTGGGCTGGTTATGTGCCATTATTCTTACTAAGGCGCTTTAGGTCTACACCTGATCGCCGCGTCATTTGGTGGCACTGGCAGCGTTGGGTGCTCTGATCCTTGGCGAGCCGGTGGCATCCTTCTATGGCCTTAGTCGCCACAAACCTCGGAACTGAAGATACCCTTTGGGTGTTCATACAGAGTGGGGCTGGAGACCAGGAACCCCAGGTTCTCGTCTGAGCCGTTTGCGCAAATGAACCAGAAGTTACAGACGTGCGCTCGCCCCTCCAGCCAGTGAGAGTAGTTGTTCCCGGTATATGATTCGCAATACCGGCCGGCGTTGTCATCCGGTTGAATTTTGCCGGCCAGCCGGTCGAGCATTCGCTTCACTGCCGCCATTTGACGCCCCGTCTTGACATGATAATCGGGACTGTCATAACCCCACCAGTCCCAGCAGGCTTTGGGATTACCTGGCCCGGCGTGGGCCTGCGGATACAATACGATGATATCGTTGGTGTCAGCCCATTCATTGTAGCCGGCTTGTGTAAAAAACTTATCCCCGATTTGCCCGGTCGACTGCTGGCAACCGTGGAAGGCAACATGGACCTTACAGGGTTGGCCCGCGCCGCACGAACTCGGCACGTAAGCGTGACCCACGTCACCCATGCTGTGAGTGGCCGGATTGGCGATAAAGGCGCTCTGGTCGAACTCAAGGAATCGACCCGTAAGGGTCTCTGCCGGCGCATTCAGCGATCCATAGATCTGTTTCAGGATGGCCCCGGCCTGATCATAGTCGCAATCGTTGATATACGGACTGGCCGTTGTGGAGCAGGACGCACCATAGTCGTCAGTGATCATGGCGTGTCCCGCAGCGATCTGGTCCACATACTGAATATTCCCGTCCGGTACTCCGGCAAGCCGATAGAACTCCAGCGTTTTATTGACCACGCTTTGCCGCACGGTAGCGTCTCGGGTGCCGCTGAAAATGTAAACTTTGTGGTTCGCCAGGTTCGATAAGCTCGCGATCTGTCCTTCGTTTGCCAGGTGCCGCGCAATGGCGAAAAGCCTTGACGGGTTCGGTGCGCCGAACAGGGTTTTCATGCACCTGTTGAGGGCCTTCGGCAGGTTGTTCTCCGCACAGTAGTAGGGTCCGCCGGCGACAACGCCCGCGCCGACCAGGGTGTCGGAAAAGGCCAGGTGAAACTGGACTGCCATGAATGCACCGGAAGACAGACCCGACGCCGACGACTGATTCGCATCAACGTTGTAGTCGGGCAGAGCTTCGGCGGCGCGCGCATAAAACGGTGGCGCGGCGAGTAAGACGGATGCGGCGAGGCACAGGAGAACCTTTAACGGAGTCACGAGGGGCATGATGGGTCGACTGGATTCCTGGCAAATAATTTGGTTATGCTTTCGATACACCGGCCCTATATCTGCGAACCGCACCACGAAACCCACAACATGAAAGATGTCGTCCATGTGGTGGAATAATCCGTAAAACAGGAGTCTTCAGGAGCCCCCTCTCC
The DNA here is from genome assembly GCA_947258895.1 of uncultured Pseudomonadales bacterium. Next base: position 1,583 of record CAMYKE010000602.1, read on the forward strand.
CTCAGGAGGGTGTTGCCAAAGGCTCTAAATCACTCTGTCATTACCTCCATCGACGGGAATCTGCGCCGCGGTGGTCTTGGCGAAGAGCGAACCGCACATGGCCGCCGCCAGTTCCGCCACGTCGCGGCTGGACACGGCAGTCTTGAGCAGGTTCTTGGTCTTGTACTCCTCAACCGTCATCTTGTAGTGTTTCGCCCGGGCCTGCAGCACCTCCTCTGTCCACAGCCCGGTATCGAACACGGCATCGGGATGCAGGCTATTGATGCGGATACCGTCCGCCCCCCATTCCAGCGCGGCCACCCGCGCCAACTGATTCAACGCCGCTTTGGAGGCCGAATAGGCCGCCGCACCGGGCCCCGGCGCCGGCACGTTCTTGGAACCGATCACCACTACGCGGCCATAACGCGGCGCCACCCTCAATAACGGGTAGCACTCGCGCATCAGCATCAGGTTGGCGTCCAGGTTGATGCGCATTACCTGGTCCCACACCTTGTCCGATAACTCGGCAATCCGGGTACCCCCGGGAAACACCCCCGCATTGAGCACCAGCATATCCAGGCCACCGAAGCACTTTACGGCCTGCTCCAGAGCCAAGCGAAGGGTAACCGTGTCACTCACGTCAGCCACCAGGCCAAGAAAATCGGGACGCTGATAAAGGCTCTCGATCGCAGGGTCGATATCGAGTCCTACCACAGCGGCGCCTCTCGTCATCAGGGAATCGACGCAGGCGCGGCCGATACCGGAAGCCGCCCCGGTCACCAGAACCACTTCACCCTGAAATTCGGGTGCCGAGCCACCCCGGCGCAGCTTGGCCTGTTCCAGTTCCCAATACTCCATATCGAAGATATCTCTGGCCGGCAGCGCCTTCCAGCCGCCCAGTCTCTCGGCCCGCTGGATGATCTGCATGGTATGGGCGTAGATATCGGCGTTGATACTTGCCTCTTTGGCGGTCTTGCCAACGGTAATCATCCCCAGGTCCGGATCGAGGATAACGCGCGGCGCCGGATCGAGCATCTTCACCGGAGTTCTGGCGTGGGCGGCATGCTCTTGGAAATAGTTCCGGTAAACCTCGTCGTATGCCGCCACATCGCGGCCCAGCATAGGGACACGCTTGGTGCGAATCACGTGATCGGGTGTCGCCGGACCCTGCTGACTGAGACGTGCCAGTTCGGGGTGATCGCAGAACCGCATCGCTGCCTTTCCGGTGTGCTGCCGCAGGATCATGGGGCGCTCGGCCACGGCGGAGACCTGGCGGCGTAGTTCGGCGATTTCGATCATCGCTGCGGACGGCGCTCGCTTATGGGCCGCTTTTGGCAGCTCCCAGGCATTCTGCGCGGCCAGGTATCGTTCCGCTTTATCCACCAGGCTGATCATGCGGTCGTACGCCTCCCTGGCAGTCTCTCC
>CAMYKE010000603.1:0-1225 GCA_947258895.1 uncultured Pseudomonadales bacterium
ACGTCGAACTCGATGCGGAACCCCCGCAACAATTGCTCGACGCGAACCAGCTCCGAGAAGAACTCGTAACCCGTGCCTGGCTATACTGGTGTGAGGGAACCCGGGTGGCGTACGCCGAGCAGCCGCGGGGAGTGCTGTTGTTTATTAATGGAGAAGTATGGCCGCTGCCACGCGAGGCACTGCCCGTCGCGCAATTGTTGAGTGCCGCTACCCGGATCGATGCTGCTACGCTCCGCCCGTTGCTGGACGACACGACGCTGTGCCTGCTGCACGAATGCTATAACGCGGGCCTGCTCGAAATCGGCTAGCGCAGAGGTCAATAACGGCGCATTGCATGCAGGGCAAACAATGGTACGCTTTTCGAACAGGCCTGTACCCGAAACCGGCGGCTGGTGAGTCCTTCGCAAACTGTGCTGACGACTCGCACACGCTTTGGTACCGGCGGTAATAACGAGTTTGTCGTGGCTGGCAGGCCTGGGATTACGCTCACTGCCCCGCTATGTCCTTGGCTATGTCCACTATCAACCGACGCAGCCACTGGTGACCAGGGTTTTGCTGCAGCAGTGGACTCCAGGCCATGCTCAACTCGATTTCCGGGATCTCAAAGGGCACGGGCAACACCGTTAACTGCGGGTTATTCGTTTCCAGGCGCGCCGCCTGCAACGGTATGGTAGCGATCAGGTCTTTCTGCCCGGCCAGCAATTTGGCGATCTGGTAATGACGCGTGAATACGGTGATTTTTCGTTTGTGGCCAATTTTGGCAAGCGCCTCGTCCACCCAGCCCAGGTTCTGCTTGTCATTGGGATTGACGCCTACCCCCACGCCCATCCCTGTCTTGCTAACCCAGACATGGTGCGAATCGAGATAGCTGTCCAGGTCAAAATGCTCACGCACCGGATTAGCGGCGCTCATCAGGCAGGCGAACCCATCGTGCCATAGCGGGATTTGGTGAAAAGACAGTGGTAGTTCATCGAAGCGGTTGATTGCCATGTCCACCCGTCCCTGCTCGAGATCCAGGTAGGTGACATCACTGGGGGTCAGAATATCCAGGGTCAGTTGGGGCGCCGCCTCCCGAAGCCGGAGCAACACTTCAGGCAGCAAGGTTGACTCCCCGTAATCGCTGGCCATGATCCGGAATACCCGATCACTCGCAGCGGGGACAAAGCTGTTGTGGGGTTGCATCGCGGTTTCAATGCCGGCCAGCACGTTGCGTATCTGGGGTTGC
>CAMYKE010000603.1:1257-2734 GCA_947258895.1 uncultured Pseudomonadales bacterium
CCGGCCAGCACGTTACGTATCTGGGGTTGCAAGTCGCGCGCCCTCTCGGTTGCCGTCATGCCTTCGCTGGTGCGGATTAGTAGCGGATCTTCAAACAGGTCGCGCAGCCTGCGCAGACCGTTACTCATCGCGGGCTGGGTGATGCCGAGCTTGTGCGCGGCCCTGGTAACATTTTTCTCCTGCAACAGTACATCGAAATAGACCAGCAGATTCAGGTCGATTCGAGAAATATTCATAACATCAATACCAATAATAAAATATATAAACTACCTAAATCATCCCACAGTTGATGGGCTTTGACACGCCCTAAATCGGTATGAAAGGCTAATAAGCCAAAGCTTTCCCGGACGACCCTCAAGTGGACTACAGAACGTCGCCGCGGCCCGGATCGATGCGGTGACGAATTGTAGTCCAAATAAGGAACGGTCACCGGGTTAATTCGGGGTTTGCAGCGCGGTGCCTGCAGCTTGCCAGTCCCTGCTGGTCTTTCGGAAGGCATCCGGGGAGCCCACCGGTGGTAGCCGGGCTAAACTTTTGGACATTTAGCAGCAGGCGTTTTATGCTTGCTCCACTTCGAGCCCACAGGTAGAGACATGCCCTCCAACAGCCCAACTATATACTATACGCTCACCGACGAAGCGCCTGCCCTGGCCACTTGCTCGTTGGTGCCCATTATCAGGACGTTTACCGCGGCAGCCGATATTACCATCAAGATTTCGGATATCTCGCTGGCGGCGCGAGTCCTGGCCGCGTTTCCGGAAAACCTGACCGAAGAGCAACGGGTCGAGGATGGCCTCGAGTTTCTCGGCAGATTGACCCAGGAACCGACTGCCAACATTATCAAGCTCCCGAATATCAGTGCCTCGGTACCACAACTCAAGGCCTGTATCCGAGAATTACAGAGCCAGGGCTATGACATTCCCGACTACCCCGATGCGGCCGAGACCGAGAGCGACAAGGCGATCAAGCAACGCTACGGCAAAGTGCTCGGCAGCGCGGTAAACCCGGTGCTGCGCGAAGGTAATTCCGATCGGCGCGCGCCAGAGGCGGTCAAAGCCTACGTGCGCAAAAACCCGCACTCCATGGGTGAATGGAGTATGGCTTCGCGAACCCATGCCGCATGCATGAACGGCGGCGATTTCTTTTCCAGCGAGAAATCCATTACCACCGACAAGGAAACCGATGTGCGGATCGAGTTTGTCGGCAAGGATGGCACGGTAACCCTGAAGAAAGAGCTCCATCTGCTAGCCGGCGAAGTGCTGGATGGCATGTTCATGAGTTCGGAGAAACTGCGGCAGTTCTTTGAGGAAAGCATGGAGGATGCCAAAAAAACCGGCGTCATGTGGTCCCTGCATGTAAAGGCGACGATGATGAAAGTATCGCACCCGATCGTTTTCGGGCATGCGGTGACCGTGTTTTACAAGGACCTGTTCGACAAGCACGGCGAATTGTTCAGGGAACTCGGCGTCAATCCCAA
>CAMYKE010000604.1 GCA_947258895.1 uncultured Pseudomonadales bacterium
TGCGTTCGCGATTTATCTCGAATAACAGGTCAATAATCTTCTGCCCGGTCGCCGTATCGAGGTTGCCGGTTGGTTCATCTGCGAACAGTACCGAGGGAGCGGTAGCGAATGCCCTGGCAATCGCAACTCGTTGTTGCTCACCGCCGGATAGCTGGCTGGGGTAGTGACTCTTGCGATCTCCCAGTCCTACCCGGTCCAGCAACGCATTGGCAGTTGTCTCACTGCCCCCGGCCCCGGCGATCTCCAGAGGCAACAGCACGTTCTCGAGTGCCGTCAACGCAGGTAGTAACTGGAAAGACTGGAACACGAAACCCACGTTGGCGCCGCGAAGCCGCGCCCGGCCATCCTCATCGAGTGCGGTCAGGTCCTCATGGCAGAGGATCACCTCGCCGGCACTCGGCTCATCCAGGCCCGCCAGAATCCCGAGCAGTGTCGATTTACCCGACCCCGACACGCCCAGGATGGCAATACTCTCACCCGACTTGATCTCTAAACTAACGTCCTCCAGAATGGTCAAAGTGCCATCTGCGGTCGTGACACGTTTCGCGATACCCCGGGCAGACACCACCATTTCATTCGCAGACGTCGAGTTATTACTTTCCATGCATAAAATCCTGTTAGTCGCCGTGCTGGGCTGGCTGCCAGCCATTGTAGGTGCAAAGACCGTGCTGGTGTTAGGAGACAGCCTCAGCGCCGCCTATAATATGCCCATCGAGCAAGGTTGGGTCAACCTGTTACGCATTGAACTGCAGCACGGTTGCCTGAAGCCATCGCCAGTCACCGGCCCGATATCATCATCCTGGGACTGGGAGCCAACGACGGCCTGCGCGCCCTGTCGCTCGGTCAAATGAAAGCCAACCTCGGCAAGATGATCGAGTTAGCCAAAGTCAATGGCGCCGAGGTCATCCTGGCGGGAATGCAACTGCCACCAAACTACGGCCCGTTCTTCAATAATCGCTTCCGGAAGATTTACCAGGAGCTGGCGGAAATCCATGACCTCACCCTGATCCCGTTTTTACTGGACGGCGTCGGAGGAGTTGACGGACTGGTGCAGGCGGATGGCCTGCACCCCGTCCCGCAGGCACAGCCGATAATACTTGAGAACGTATTAACCTACCTAATGCCACGCTTGCAGTAGTCGCGGCGAATCTACACCCGCAACACCGATTAAGCGAACAGATAGGTTTGACGCGTTGCCGGAGCGATCTTCGCCGGTTTTTGTTTTGACCAATGCGCGTTGTTCCTATTTACTTAGCGCTTCACAATCACCTGGCTTTTTTATAAGTACTTAACAAGGCTGTGGTTAACTGTACAATTTATGTTGACTTGGCGCGGGGGAATGAATAAGCAATGAAAGTCACTATTTTTGGAACGGGCTATGTGGGCCTGGTCACCGGCGCCTGTCTGGCCGAGGTGGGCAATGATGTGCTGTGCGTGGATATCAACCAGAGCAAGGTCGATATGCTCAACGCCGGCGAAATCCCGATCTACGAGCCCGGGCTGGACAGCCTGGTCAGCAATAACCGAATAGCCGGCCGGCTGGCGTTCTCTTCGAACATAGAGGCTGCGGTCGGACATGCCGAGCTGGTTTTTATTGCGGTGGGCACGCCACCCGATGAAGACGGCTCTGCGGATTTGAGTCACGTACTCGGCGTTGCCAGCACCATCGGACAACACATGGCAGATTATAAGCTCGTGGTCACCAAGTCGACCGTACCGGTCAGCACCAGCGACAAGGTCAGGGCCACCATCGGCGCGCAGTTGGAGGCGCGCAGTGCTGCGATCGATTTTGACGTCGCCTCCAACCCGGAATTCCTCAAGGAAGGCGCCGCGATCGAGGACTTCATGAAGCCCGACCGCGTCATCGTCGGCACCGCCAGCGAAAAAGCCGAACACACCCTGAAGACGCTCTACGCACCCTTTACCCGCAACCATGACCGCATGCTGGTGATGGACATTCGCTCCGCCGAACTCACCAAGTACGCCGCCAATGCGATGCTCGCCACCAAGATCAGCTTCATGAACGAAATGGCAAACCTCGCCGAGCGCCTCGGTGCGGATATTGAGGAAGTGCGCAAGGGAATCGGCTCCGACCCGCGTATTGGCTACCAGTTCATCTATCCCGGCGCCGGCTACGGCGGTTCTTGTTTTCCCAAGGACGTTAAGGCCCTTGAAAAAACC
>CAMYKE010000605.1 GCA_947258895.1 uncultured Pseudomonadales bacterium
CGGGCGAATTAGCCGCCCATAGTGCGTTCTTTAATTTCAGCTAGTGTCTTGCAATCTATGCACAGCGTGGCGGTTGGTCGTGCCTCGAGGCGACGGATGCCGATTTCAATGCCACAGGATTCACAATAACCGTACTCTTCGTGCTCTATCAGTTCCAGAGTTTCGTTGATCTTCTTGGTCAGTTTGCGTTCGCGGTCCCGGGTTCGCAACTCCAGGCTGAATTCTTCTTCCTGGCTGGCGCGGTCATTAGGATCTGCGTAGTTGTTTGCCTCTTCCTGCAGGTGGTTCATGGTGGCGCGGGCTTCTTCAGCGAGCTCATCTTTCCAGGCATTCAGTATTCCCTTGAAATGCTCAAGCTGCTTCTTGTTCATGTATTTTTCGTTTTTACGTCCTTTATAGGGCGTATAGTTTTTCAGCGATGGCCCGGTCGAACTTGATACCTTCTTTGGCATAATTGCTTTCTCTACCTGCGAATAAAACAAAATTTGCGAACTGGTCAAACGGATTGGGTGTACAAGCCCTGTAACACTCCATTCGGCTGACGTAACCAGCAAACAACATAGCGGCCATAACAGGTACATGTGTGAAATGGGACAAACACCTGCCGGAGCCTCCGCGAGTCGCTCGAAGCGTACACATTCGCGGCAGCAACTATTGAGCACGACGCGATAGTTTACTCAAAACGAAGGCATGCGCGCAGCAATATTTTGCGGGCGTGCATTCTATTCGTTTACACAGCGTATTTCAAAGCCTGATTGAATTTTTTGGCGTGTCGGACGCCTGGCGTGTATCGGCAACCGAGGGCTGGTATTCCGTCTACTCGATACTCTCCAGTAGTTGCCTGAAGCTGTACATGCGTTCCGGGGCGATGGCGCCATCCGCAACCGCTTGTTGCAGCGCGCAGCCGGGTTCGCTCAGGTGGCTACAATTGCGGAATCGACACTGCCCGAGCAACGGGCGCAATTCAACGAAGCCCTCGGCAAGTTGTCGCGCATTGATATGCCACAGGCCGAACTCCCGGATTCCCGGGGAATCGATCACCCGGCCGCCGCCGTGCAGCTGGAACATTTGTGCGGCTGTTGTGGTGTGGGTCCCTTTGCCAGTTGCGCCAGACAGTGCGCCGACGCGCGTTTCGACGTACGCGCGTTTCGACGTCTGGCAGGAGCGCGTTAATCAGGCTTGATTTGCCGACGCCGGACTGGCCCACGAAAACGCTGGTATGGGATCGCAGCGCCGCTGTTAGTTGATCCAGCCCGGTGGCGGATTTTGTAGAAGTACGTAGCAGGGGATAACCGAGTGACTGGTACAAGCTCGCGAGATGCTGCAGGCCTCCAATGCCGTCTCTATCCAGCAGGTCGGCCTTGTTGAGCAACAAGGTGGCAGGCAAGTCCAGTGTCTCCAGTGCCACCAGGTAGCGATCAATCAGGCCAGCGGGCGTAAGTGGAGCGGGCGCAATCACGACGAAGACCTGGTCGATATTCGCGGCGATGGCGCGCAGGTTGCCATGGGCGTCGGGCCGTGAAAACTCGGATTGACGGGCCTGGGTTGCGACGATGATTCCCGTATTCCCGTCTCCCGCGCGCCACACGACCTGATCCCCGGTGACTACCGAGCCCAGGTTTGCACGCAGCGTGCAGCGATAGACTTCCTTGCTGGCGGTTTCAGGCGTAGCCAGTACATCGGCCTCTGCGCCATAACGAGCCACCACTACGCCCAGTTGCTCGCTACCCAGCCGGGAGGAGTCCAGCGACCCGTCCTGCAAATCGGCCTTTTTACCGGCCCGTTTCAGACGCTCTTCCTGAATCTTGTCGATTCGCTTAGTGTGGATTGATCTTGAAATGACCGGCCTGTTTCCGGATCAAGATAGCATATTAGAAATAGCGACCATAGTGACGGACGCCGAATTAAACGTCATCGCCGAGGGTCCGGAATTGGCGATTCACCATAGCGACGCGATTCTGGCGGGGATGGATGACTGGAATACGCGCCAGCATGGCCAATCCGGGCTCACCAGGCGGGTTCGTGACAGCCACTTCAGTATGGAGCAGGCGGAGCAGGCGACCCTCGATTTCCTCGCGCTCCATAGCGAAGAGGGGGCGTCACCCATGTGCGGTAACAGCATTTGCCAGGATCGCCGGTTTATGGCGCGGCTAATGCCCAGGCTGGAAGCCTTCTTCCATTATCGGAACCTGGATGTCAGCTCGATCAAGGAACTGGCCAGACGCTGGCGGCCGGATATTCTGCCCGGCTTTGAAAAGCAGGGTTCACACCTGGCGCTGGATGATATCAGGGACTCGATTGCCGAATTACGTTATTACCGGACCCACTTCTTCCGAGTCGAAAATTGACCGCCAGCCCCGTTGCTCACGGGTTGGCCGGCGGTCAGGGAATATGTCGAGCCAGGCTTGGGCTGATGCGGGCTACTGCCGGTATCCGCTCGGCAACCCGTCGTAGCGGACCAGCATCACCGCGGACCGGTGTCGCCGTCATGATTCGTCCGCGTCAATCCGCTCAAGGTGCTGGTCGAGGGCCCAGCGGGTATGCTCCCGGACCAGCGGCTCCGGATGTTCAAGCCGTCCGCGCAGGGCTGCCAGGATTTCCGGGCTGGTGTCGGCGTTGCCCAGCGCTACAGCAATGTTGCGGAGCCAGCCGACCCAGCCGGTGCGGCGAATGGCCGCGCCTTCGGTACGCTCCAGGAATTCCTGCTCCGTCCAGTTGAACAGTTCAACAAGCTGCGAATTATCCAGGCCATGACGCGGCTGGAAATCCGCCTCGCCGGACATTTGCGCAAAACGATTCCACGGACAAATGGTCTGGCATTCGTCACAACCAAAAATTCTATTGCCGAGCAAGGGCCGCAGTTCCTCGGGAATGCTGCCCTTGAGTTCAATGGTCAGATAGGAAATGCACCTGCGGGCATCGAGCACGTACGGCGCGCGAAAGGCGTTGCTGGGGCATATATCCAGGCATGCGCGGCAGGTGCCGCAATGGTTGGTGTTTTGGGGGCGGTCCACCGGTAGCGGCAGGTTGGTATAGATCTCGCCGAGAAAGAAGAATGAGCCGGCGCGGCGGGACAATAACATGGTGTTCTTGCCGATCCAGCCGAGACCCGCTTTCTCCGCCAGGGCACGCTCCAGAACCGGCGCGCTATCTACGAAGGCACGATACTCGCCACCTTCGGCACTGTCCTGGATTCGGCGGGCCAGCGTT
>CAMYKE010000606.1:0-1464 GCA_947258895.1 uncultured Pseudomonadales bacterium
CACTTCCTGCGCAAGCCCATCTCCCTGCCAGGGCTGGCCGCGATTATTGCTGATATAGACAAGGCCCGGGAAACGGAGCACTGAGGTCGGGCGGTGTCGAAGCTAACCTGATTGTCGAATACCGGGTATGAAGAGCGCAAGCCCGGTATGCCGAACGTTTCCCTGAAAGCTAAAAAAGGGGCCGGCGGCGCTGGAACGCCGCCGGCCCCTTGGTTGGGAAGGAGTGCCTTTTACCAACCGCTCGCCTTCTCCCATGCTTCGATTTCCTGCTCGGCCTCCTCTTTGGATAAACCGTAGCGCTTCTGCAGCACGCCGATCAACTGGTCCACCTCGCCGGACACCCGGTTCACTTCGTCGTCTGTGAGTTCGCCCCACTTTTCCTTGATCTTGCCCTTGGCTTCATTCCAGTTACCTTTCAAAATCTGTTTGTTCATTGCTAACTCCTGTTGCATTCAAGGTTAATGTTAAGGTTTGGGTTAAGGTTGCGGATATCTATTCCGCTTCCTCTTCTTCGGTATTACCCGAAGTCACCTGTAACTCGTTCTTGACAGACTCTGTTCCCGAAGTGTTGGCGGCAATCCTGGCGGCCAGCTCTTTTTCCTGAGCAGATTCAACTTCGCCGGTCAACGATACGGTTCCCGCAGAGGAATCCACGTCAATGGCCAAACCGCTGGTGTTGCCGTTCAGCATGAGTTGGGTTTTCACCCGCGCCGTAAGGGTTGCATCGATCACCCGTTGTTTGAAACTCTGTCTTTCCTGAGCCTCTTCCGTATCGGCTTCGGTACTGGCCGTCGCTTTTGCAACTTTCAGCTTATTCTGCACACTCTCTACGCCGTCTATAGACTCGGCGATCTCACCAGCCAGGTCACGATCGATGTCTGATTCCACCGTACCTGCCAGAATGGCTACCCGGTTGGTTACTTCGGTATCTATGTTGAACGAATTCAAGTGCTCGTTGAACAGCAGGGTTGATTCCAGCTTCCCCTGCAACCAGGCGTCGTTAATCGCACTGCTCTGTTGCTGGTCCACCGCCTGCGTCGATCCCGCTGTGCTGGCTTTGGGTGCAGTCTCCGCAATCGCCGGCAGGGATGTTCCCGCCAGTCCGATGATGGCTGCTGTCAGAAGAGATGGGACGTAACCGTTGATCTTCATAGTGTCCTCCGGTTTCTGTTTCAGTGAATGTCCGCGGGGGCTACCCGCGCCGTCGAGTACTTCCCATGCAGCGACCGTGCCAGCCCGGTGAAACAGGGGTTTGCGTCGTTGCGAGCGTCTTCCGAGCGGAAAAATTTGCCAACCTTTGTAATTTTTACACGCTTGCCATACCGATTTCCGGTCGCGAGGATGCTTACGCTCGTCTGACATTCCAGCAGTTGAGCGGTTTTCGAATTTTGGCATGAATACTGCCTTGGTTACTGCGGGTGCGCTGCGTTTGCTCGAAAGTCGCAGCGTGAATCTCTAACGTAG
>CAMYKE010000606.1:1515-2091 GCA_947258895.1 uncultured Pseudomonadales bacterium
CCTGGGCACTGATATTTTTTGTTCTCGCCATCATCGCAGGCCTGTTCGGCTTCGGGGGTATCGCTGGCGCTGCAGCGGGCATCGCGAAGATCTTATTTTTTGTATTTCTGGTCCTGCTGGTCATCAGCGCGATCTTCGCCGCCATTCGTGGCCGACCGCCTGTGTGACTCGTCGCTTTTGCCTGTTAAAACGGGGTCCGCATGAAATCGCCTGCGACACAGCCCAAGCGGTCGCTTCCGACCTGTGGCGCCCCGCATCTGGCTGAAAGCGGTGAGGGCTGAGGTCCGGGGTTGAAGCGGAACCGTTCGGGAGAGCAACAGGACCGCTCTCCACCGGGGCCATCCAACGGCCTGCCGAACAGCGCCACCATTCATGTGGTGCAGAATCCGGAAGCCGGGAAAGACGCGGACCGTCCTGAAAAGGGCGGTCCATTCGCCGTGCACGCTGTGCCGAACCGTCCAATAGCTCGAAAAGCTTCCATCTCAGTGGCTCCCTCCACCCGGCAGCCGCGCAAATTGCTCTGCCAAATGTAATAACTCTGCGAGCACTGCCCGGCCAGTGCAGGTCTGTCGCCCT
>CAMYKE010000607.1:0-1462 GCA_947258895.1 uncultured Pseudomonadales bacterium
CTTGGCAAGCTCATGCAGAGGTGCACGCACGAGTTCCCCGGCAAGCGGTCGCCCGGGTTTATCTTGTTGCCCGCCGGTCAGCATCGCCTCATAGCGCTCCGATAGCTGCCCGTTGAATGGTGCTGCAAGAAAGTTGGCGACCAGCGTGAACGCATACACGCTGACGAGCAGCGTTGCGAGCGCAAACAGCGGCCATAGCAACCATTCCAGCCAGTCCAGCCAGCCGGGCAGGTAGCCGAGCAAATAGTCGAGCAGGCTCGCAAACTGTTGAATGCCGAAACCGATCATTACCGCGAACACCACAATATTCACTGACAGCGGCAGGATCACGAATCGACGCAGACCCCTTATGCGCAAGGCCGCGAGGCCCGACCACGCCGCTGAAAAACCGATTCTGAAATCAATGATCATTTGCAGGCATCGTTAGCCAGCGGATCACAACAGGTGCCGGACCTGTGGCAGGTATTTCTCGAAAGATCCGGTATTGACGGCAACCACCCTGTCGCCCCGGTTAATGACCCCCGATTCGACCAGGCTATCCAGCGCGGCCAGCGTCGCCACGCCCTCCGGACACAGCCACCAGCCCGTGTCGCGCCATGCGCGGGAAAATTCACGGGCGATGGCCGCCTCCGTTACGGAGATGGCAACGCCACCGCTCGCGCGAACGATCTTCAGCACCTGTGCATGCCCGACGCCACCCGGCACATTCAGTCCCGTCGCGAGGGTCTGCCCGGCCGTGACGGCGGTGGTATCAGAAGCGCCGGATTCGAACGCCCGCACCAGCGGTGCAGTCGCCTCGCTCTGCACGGCGACAATTCGCGGTCGCCCGCTGTCTATCAGGCCCAGCGCCTCCAGCTCTGCGAATGCCTTCCAGATGCCGAGGATACCCGTGCCGCCACCGGCCGGATAAACGATGACGTCCGGCAGCTGCCAGCGCTCGTCGTTTCGAGGTTCTGCAATCTCCAGCCCCATCGTCTTCTTGCCCTCGATGCGCCAACCGGGTTCCTGGAACGTCGCCACATTGAACCATCCTGCCGGCAAATAAATTTCGCGCATCACCTCGCCCGCCTCGCGGATCGTGCCTTCACATGTCACCAGGGTCACTGCCGGGTAGCGCCTTGCCAGCGCAGCAACCCGGCCGAGGATGGGCATGGGCGTGTCCTCCGGCATGATGATCGCCGCTTCGAGCCCGGCGGCCAGCGCATACTCTGCAAGTGAATCGCCGGCATTGCCCTGCGTCGGGATCACGAGCCGTGTGACGCCCAGCTTGCGGGCCATCGATACGGTCATTGCCATGCCCCGGTCCTTGAAACTTTGAGTGGGATTGGCGCCGAAGCCGGCCAGCGCCCTGCCCTCGTCTTTAACGCTGAGATTGAAACCAGCCTTGCTGGCAATCGGGTGCTCCGGGTAGGGCCTCAACGGCGTCGCGCCTTCACCGAGACTCACGATGTGTCTTGCATCC
>CAMYKE010000607.1:1475-2836 GCA_947258895.1 uncultured Pseudomonadales bacterium
CCCGGCGTAACGCCCTGCAAGCGCCTGCAGGTCCAACATCACGGTGACGGGCCGCTGATCGTCCGGACACAGGTTCATCACGCTCGAAGACGGGAACGTTCTGCCGCACTCCGTGCACTGGAGCCGGGCTGCAAAGCTCATGCGTGCATTCGCATGGTCAACGAGCGCGGCCGCGCGCCACCCAGGCTTTGAACGGCAGTATCAGCAGCACGCCAGCGACAAATCCGCCGGCATGGGCTGCGAAGGCGACACCGGGCGTATCCGGTTTCGCTGCCAGGGAACTCAGAATTTGAATCGCAAACCACAGGCCGAGGACCACGAAAGCCGACAGGCGGGTTACATGCGCATAAAACCCAAGCGGAATGGCAACCAGCACGCTGGCCTTGGGGAACAAAACGATATATGCGCCGAGCACGCCGGAAATCGCGCCGCTCGCGCCGATCATGGGGATCTGCGACTGAGGGTGAGGCAGGGCCTGGGCAAACACCGCGGCTACCCCGCACGCCAGGTAAAACAGGATGAACCAGCCCGGGCCCAGGGAATCCTCGACATTATCGGCAAATATCCAGAGATAAAGCAGGTTGCCAATCAGGTGCATCCACCCGCCGTGCAGGAACATGGACGTTACAACAGTCAACTCCGGCGACACCATGGCCATCGACGGCGGCAGCCGAGCGTAGTCGAACAGCAACGCCGGCGTGACGCCCAGCTGATAAACGAGAATGCGGCCGCCCTCCGGCCCCACGGAAAGCTGATAAAGAAAGACGAGGATACAGGCACCGATCACTGCATAGGTCACAAAAGGGATGCGTGTAACGGGGTTGTCGTCGCGTAACGGGATCATGAGGCTGGCCGGCCAGTCATCCGACGTCCAGCGCAGAGACCAGCCGCAGCGCAAGCGTCCCCGCGACCGGACTTTTCAGGCTGGGTGACCCGAGTTCGTAGGAAATGTGAACCAGCTTGTCGAAGGCGGGCTGCCTGACGCCGATTCGGAGCGGCTCCGGAAACGCCACGCACTCCGATCCCTCACGGACATCGCCTATCTCCCGGCCGATGTCGAAGAACTGCTCCTGCCGGCGCACGCTCGGGTAACCGGGGTTCTCGCTGTCTTTGAGCGTCCGGCGCTGGGATGACTGGTCAATCTCGGTGACATAGATGCAGGGGGCTACCTCGAAGCCATGAATGCGCTGAATACGCATATGCAATACAACGTCCCTAAGAACCTGATCGGTCAGATTGCGCAGCTTGAAGTTGAGCCGGGACGCTGTTTTCTCCAGGAAATGGAAGTCGTCTTCAGCCTTAAACTTTCTCTGCACGGCCCTGAGCTCATCCTCCAGCTCCTCGATGCTCCGCTTGGCGAA
>CAMYKE010000608.1:0-1430 GCA_947258895.1 uncultured Pseudomonadales bacterium
ACGGTATTTTTAACGGTATATTCATTAGTGGTAAAATTAGCTGACAGGGAGGCACCGGGAAATTAGCCGATGATCTGCCTGCATCCCTATTTCCGAGCCGCAATCGCCGACTTCGCCTGGCTCAAGGCAAGCGTTTTGTCACTCGTCACGATCTGCAGTCCAGTGACTACGGCCGCGGAGGAGTTCCCCGTGCTGGATCTGGACCGGCCCCTGCGCTGGGATTTTTCGGGGTCATGGGAGAAGGATTTCGCACGCAGCGAAAACTGGCTTACGGAGCTCAAGCGTACCATTGCATTGCAGCAGGAGGCAGAGGAACGGCAACGGCGCCGCGCGGAAAGTTACCGCACCGTGAATCCACGACCCACTATTATGGCGAACCGGCGCCGCCACGGCGCGAACCTCGTAGATCTGGCACGCCTGGCCGAATATGTTAACCGCCAGAGCATCCTGCAGATTACGCAGACCAAGCAGGAAGTAAAGATCGAACGCGCTGATGATGCAGCCCTGATCTGCGGCCTTAGCAATGATTTCATGGCCACCTTTGCCAGCCCCCATGGCTCCGAGATCTGTGGCTGGGATCGGCATCATCTGGTATTCCAGATTACGCTGCCGGAGAACCTGTTGATTGTGCAGCGCTTCACGGTCGCTTCAGACGCGACCTCATTGCGCGTCGTCACCAGCGTCTCGAGCAAGGGCTCGGAGCCGTTTAACCTGATCCAGGTCTATAATCGCTTTGAAGAGCCGCCCGGGGAGTATACTTGTGTGCAAACCCTGAGCCGCGGGAAAGTCTGCACCCAGGCAGAAACGAGCGAATGACGGCCCTGGTCGAGAAAACCGCCGGATCCGCTGTACGCGCGATTGCGGTGTCCCTGGCGCTCTGCCTGCTGCTGATGTCGTGCAGCCAAAACCAACCCCGACCACCGCCGCCGCCTCCTCCGCCCTCTGTAGACCCCGTCGGCGCAGTAGATCTGGAGCGCGCGGCAAGGGAACCGGCAGCACAGCAGTTGCTGGAAATTGGAGTAGTAGCATTCAATACTGCAACCGGGGCGGCGGATACGCAGCGCGCTGGAGACCGGGTCTTCAACGCGATCAAAAACAAGGAAATCCATTACCTGCCCTACGCGCTGCGCAACACCCTGCTTGCATCCAACCAGTGGGGCGCCGTTCGGGTACTTCCCGAGAGCGATCCATCGCTGGATTTGCAGGTTGCGGGAGAAATCCTCAGGTCGGACGGGCTGACCCTGGAATTACGGATCGTGGCAACCGACAGCACCGGTCGGGAATGGCTAAACAAGACCTACGCGGATATCGCCAGTGCCCGGGACTACCCCAGCACCACTCGCTTTACTGCCTGGGATCGCTTCGACCCCGATAGTTTCGTCGATCCGTTCCAGGACATCTATGACCAGATCGCCAATGACCTGCTCGCC
>CAMYKE010000608.1:1443-2788 GCA_947258895.1 uncultured Pseudomonadales bacterium
TTTTGCGCACACTTTGGCGCAGGGCAATGATGGCCTGCTGCAAGTAACCGGTTTGTTGGCTCGGGACGACCCGATGCTGGGCAGGGTAAATGAAATGCGTGCTCGCCACCTGGTGTTTATCGATACCGTGGACGAATATTACAAGTTGCTATTCGAAGAGATGCGGCCGACCTATGTGGTGTGGCGCCGCTACTCGCTCGACGAGGTGCAGGAAGCGGAGGCCGCTGCGAAGAAATCCTATGACCCGGACGATTACGGCAAGTCCGACAATTTCCTGACCTTCAGCCAGCGCTACGACCGCTTCAAATGGAGCAAAATATACGCGCAGGAATTCTCGCAGCTGGCCGCCGGATTCAACAGCGAGCTTGCGCCGGCGATTCTGGAGTTGAACCAGCGTGTCTATGGCCTGACCGGCTCGATGGAAGACCAGTACCGGCAATGGCGCACCATACTGCGATCGCTATTTGCGATAGAGACCGGACAAGTCCTGCCGACCCTCAACTAGCGTGGCGCGACATAGGCCGGTTGATAATCCGGTGGGACGCTGGCAGCTGGCCGCGGAGGCAAGGCATACGTATTTATTCAGTATATGGAGAACAGTTAGTGCCCAAACCATACCTTGTTGAAGTCCATGGCGTAACCAAAACGAACAGTGACGGCGTTGTACGCCAGGCTGTTATCAGGAACTTGCGCCGTGGGCAGGCAGTCCAACTGGTGCCGGAGCTGAAAAACCAGTTCCAGCGCTGGGAGGTTGCGGTGTATACGCAGGACGGCGTCCTCATTGGCCACCTGCCCGCCGAATTTCGCGATACCGCTGCGTTGTTACGCGGCGAGCCCGTGATGGCGAATGTTGCGCATCTAAGAGGCGGAAGCAACTGGTTTTACCGCGTCCTGCTGGGTAGAAAAAACATCGATGTCGTGCTGCGGATTACATGTCCGGAGCCCGATCAAAACCGCTATCGCGAGCTTGTCGAGAAAGCCCGGCCGCTTGATGAACAAAACGAACTGGCCAGCGACCTGGATAAAGCCGGCCAAACGGACGCAGCGATTACGCAGTATCAAAGCGCGGTGGACGCTATCGCACAACTGACCGAGGCGGATCCATATGCATCTGCCCACAGGCTCCACCCTACGCCCGTCAACAGGCTAAGCCTGCTGCTGGAGAAGCAACGCAACTACCAGGAGGCCCTGGAAGTCATAGAAAATTTCCTGGACAGCCGGGACCCGGTGCAACCCGGCATGTATGAAATGGATTTGATACTCAAGCGTCAGCAATGGCTGCTCGGCCAGCTGAAACGTTGAGCATAGCGGCGAGTACGCCCCGGCACTGCGGACGGTCGATTTT
>CAMYKE010000609.1 GCA_947258895.1 uncultured Pseudomonadales bacterium
GTTTCATTGTATTCTCCTTGCGGTAATTCTCTGTCGTCAGAGAGGTGTCGGTATACTGATGCTGGGCAGCGGGGATGTATATATTCAAATGTAAAGGATGCGTAATACCTGTTTCCTCACCAGCACCAGCTTAAACTTCGTACCGACGTCGGAGCTGGGCTACACTGCCGAATGTCGTGCCAATGTAAGCAAATTGTAATATCTCAACTGCGGCCTGCTTGAATGGAAATAATGGCGTAGTATTGGCCCGTTGATCGCACTTCTCCCGCAAGGTTGGGGTTTTACTAATAATGGAGTCTTAAATAATGCCGCCAATTACGGTGGGCATCCTGGAGGATGAGCAACCCCAGGCCGAGCTTCTCACGGGCTGGCTGGCGGACGCGGGGTACGGGGTATTTCACTGCAGCTCCGGTGACAGTTTTCTGGCAAAGGTGGCGGAGGGAAAGGCCGACATTCTGATCCTGGATTGGCAACTGCCTGACTGTGAAGGTATCGACATATTGGACAGCGTCCGGCAGTCACTGCACTTTCAGGGCCCGGTATTGTTCGCCACCGCCAAGGACAGCGAGGAAGACATTGTGCGCGGCCTGACGACCGGCGCCGACGATTATCTCATCAAACCCCTGCGTCGGGCTGAGCTTCTGGCCCGGGTCGCCGCCTTGTGGCGGCGCAGTGCAGATGAAGCGCCCGCCAGACTGGTGCTTGGCCCTGTGGAGCTTGACCTGGATAACCGGCGGGCCCGGAGCGCGCTGTCTCGGGAATTTCTGTTACGCGAAGTCTGGGGTGTTGCTGCGCAACTGGATACCCGAACTGTTGATATGCACATGAGCAGGGTGCGGAAAATACTGAAAATTGGCCCCAACATGGGCTATTGTATAAAAACCGTCTACCGTCACGGATACCGTCTCGAGGCACTATGAATGTTCGCATCATCCTGTTCGCAGCTTTTATGGCGTGGACTATCGGGTTGCCCGCACCAGCACTTGCGCAGGACTGGATAATTCGCTTCCGCCCTGGGGATACCCTCTGGGATCTGAGTATCAAGTATTCCAACAAGCGCGGCTGCTGGATAGAGTTGGGAAAATACAATAATTTCTCCGATGACCGGACCATCCAGCCCGGGGAGGAGGTTCGTTTCCCGAAGGCCTGGCTTACTAACATGCCGGTAGTGGGGCAGGTTCAAAGCGTTAGCGGCGACGTGCTTTACGAGGAGAAATCCAGAGGCGCAGGCATTCCCCTGGTTGCCGGGCAATCGCTGTTACTGGGCAGCCGTATCGTCACCGGCCAGGGCACCGCGCAAATTACCCTGGGTTACAACAGCACACTGTTGATTCGCCCCGACAGCGAGCTCAATCTCGATAGTTTCAGCACGGGTCGGGGAACTGGCCAGGCGGCCGAGCTTTCACTGGATGCCGGCGATGTCGAGGTCGAGGTAAAGCCCGATTCCGAAACCAGGTTCCAGATTAAAACGCCAGCCGCTATTGCAGCGGTCAGGGGCACCCGCTACCGGGTGAGCAGCCTGTCGGGGGGGAGCGCGTCTACCCGCAGCGAGGTCTTGGCAGGGGCAGTCGAGGTCAGCGGAGTGGGTTCCACCCTGGTGCCCGCAGGCTTTGGCCTGCTTGCGCGGCAGGGCCAGGCTCCGGGTAACCTCAGAAAACTCCTGCCGCCACCGGTCTTCCAGAGCAAGCGACTGGATGTCCCGTTACCGGCAGTGGTTCAGTGGCAAGCGGATCCCGCGGCAGTGTCCTGGCAACTCGATTTACGCCTGGGTGAGGAGGGCGGTGAGCTGGCTGCGTCCTACGCCCTGGCAGAGCCGGAGATAGCCCTTACCGGACTCAGCGAAGCATGCTACCGGCTGGTGTTGAGGGGAGTCGATGCGGCGGGATTCAATGGCCTGGAAAGCCAGTTGCCGGTCTGCGTTGTAGCCAGCTTGCCCGCTCCCACGGACATTTCCATTGACAGGTTTGAGGACATCCCCGCCCGATACAAGGTCGCGTGGTCGGCTGTTGCCGGTGCCAGCCAATATCGACTTGAGGTCGCGACTGATGGGGGGTTTGGCACGGTCATTTCGAGCCAGGAGGTGACGCAATTGCGCGCCGAGATTACGCCAGGCGATTTGGATCGTTTCAGCGTCCGGGTAACCGCTA
>CAMYKE010000610.1:0-970 GCA_947258895.1 uncultured Pseudomonadales bacterium
CTCCCAGATGAAGATGCCGAGTTTTGCAAAGGCCGAAAAGCCGTTCCCGAAGGGGTAGGTGCCCTTGCCGGTGATCGCGAAACCGTCCACCGAGTAGGGATGCACGGTCGCGGCCGCGTCGACGAAATCCTGTGGGTCAATGGCACTAACCGAAGTCTCCGAGGTCACCTCGCCCAGGTCTACATAGGCGCCTTCGATGGCCAGATTTTCGGTGAACTCGTAACCGCCGAACAGTTTCCAGCCCGTGTCGGTGTCATCCATGGATGAAGCAGCGGTATATCCCAGGACAGCCAGGTCCGCGTCATAGTCACTGCTGCTCGCATCCGTTACTGCGCCGCCGATACCCGCACCGGCATACCAGCCGTTGCCGGCTGCCATGGCCGTCGAGGTGACAAACAGGGTGAGGCAGAGACCGGCGAGCAGCAGTGAGCCGACACGCCGTACACCCCTACGTGCCAGGACCAGCGGCAGGACGAACAACCCGAGCAGCAACTCAAGCGGGCCGGCACTGCCCGTGCCGCCTTCACCCACGCCGACGAATTTCTGGCCGCCGAACGTAATCTCGGTCCGCGGGACAACCAGGCCGGTTGGATCGCCCCAGTTGGTGCCGTCGCCAAATGCCTGGATCACTGCTTTTGACAAACCCTCCAACAGGTTGAGGTCGGAATCGAATGCAACAAGCCAGTCGTCGGCAAAGCCGGTGGTTGCAAAAACATTGCCGGTTGTCTCGTCGACGGCAACGCCCTGCGCACCATCGCTGCCGCCAATTTCGGTTCCGACATTTACACTGGTTTCGGTATCGGTGTTCAGATCATACTTGACCAGAAAGGATGATCCATTGAATGCTGCACCCGTGTACAGGAAGTTACGGGTCTGATCCACCGCGATACTGATAGGCGCGTGGGTGGCCAGGGTAATACTGCCCGGGCTTGTGAAGTTAGTGGTCTCGTAATAGTACACTGTGTTTTGA
>CAMYKE010000610.1:991-2383 GCA_947258895.1 uncultured Pseudomonadales bacterium
CCCAGTCATACACATACAGCTCGTTGGTGTTGCGATCGACGGTATAGACCCGGTTCTTGGCCTGGTGGAACACGATTCCTGACAAATTGCCGGCACCGGGTGCCACGGTGGTGCCCAGGTCCGCAAAGGTAACCGCATCCAGCAACTGAATGGTGCCTGTGAACTCATAGGTGACAAACAGCCTTTTACTCGTTTCGTCGATAGCGATGCCGACCGCACCGCCTGCCAGGTTTGGAATCGGCTGTTCGGCCTGGAAGGTCAGGACATTAGGCGCCGACCCGATTGCATAACTGTGGATCGGCGTTGGCGATGTATTGATATTGGCGATGACATACAACGACTTGGCTGAAACACCCGCTGAAAAAGCTGCAGTCAGGCTGACAACCAAAGCTATGATTAGATTATGTAATTTATTGGAATACATGATTTTTCCCTTTAATTGTAAATTTTGAATGGGCGCAAGCCCATCAATAAGTACGTGTAAAACTGATTAACGAGGAACCATTGGCTTATAATTAGTAGGATGGCGGATCCTATTCGCAAACATTTAGTGATGCAATGATATATGTCAATATAATTCCAAATTATATCGGGTTTTTATTACAGGCGGGGCACACGGTTATTTGTTGCCGTTGGAATGAGTTCAGGCATCGATATGTGGTGCTAAACGGGACTCCCTGGTTTGATTGGAGTGGCCAGGCGCAGATTAACTAGCGATTATCTGGGGACAGACCACGATATTATTAGGCTAACCATCAAGTTAACAACGGAACTCTTTTCCTGACTGGATTCTCGCGTTCGCGGGAATGACAACAGAATTATTTTTCTCTTGGTAACTGCTCCTGCGTTACTCTCGACTCTGGCATCCTGCTTCGCTCTACCTCGTCCATCCATGGACTCGCACCTCCTACATGGCCCAGGCCAGCCTCTCGAACGCATCCCGTTCTCACCTCCTCCCTGTAGTCGTGCGCGAGACAATCTGTTCAACTCCTGCCGCCATCGCCTCGTCACTGGCATGCCCGGCGATCACGGCCCCCTGCATGAATCCCAGCCGAGCCGCCAGTTCGGCCTGACGGTGACCCGGGATGACCAGCGGGAGTCGACGCAACAGGGGCTGGCCTACGGGTCCGGCCATGTCGAACAGGTTCTGCAGCGTTTCATTGCTGGTCGCGGTAATGATGTCGAGCCCGCCCGATTTCAGCAAGCGTAGCAGCTCAGCGGATTCGCGTGGACAGGCACGCCGGTAGACCTCGGCATACTCCACCCTTGCACCGCGCGCATTGAGTGTGTCGCGCAGGGTGTTGCGGCCACCGTTGCCGCGGAAGATGACCACACGCTTGCCGCGCATGATCTGCAGCTCGTCCAGCGCCAGCAGGCCTTCGCTGCTGTACA
>CAMYKE010000611.1 GCA_947258895.1 uncultured Pseudomonadales bacterium
GCAGTTGCCCCTGGTTGGCAAACACCGTATACGCCTGAGCCAGCTGTAACAGGGTGACCGATAATCCGTAGCCATAGGATAGCGTTGCGAGCTCAACCTTGCGCCAGTTTTCCTGGTACGGCAACAGGCCAACCCGCTCGCCCGGAAATCCGCTGCCGGTATCCCGCCCCAGTCGTACTTGACTGAACATGTTCCACAGCGCGTCCTGCTCGAGCGCCAGTGCCAGCTTGGAGGCCCCGATATTGCTGGATTTGGTGATCAGGGTTTGCAGGTCGATCACCCCGTAATTGCGGTGATCCCGGATCGTGTTCCTGCCCAGGCGCATGTATCCCGGCGCCGTATTTATGGTCGAATCGGGAGTAAACTTGCCTGACTCCAGCGCCGCGGCCACCGTCAGCGGCTTGACCGTGGAGCCCGGCTCGAAAACATCGGTAAGCGCCCGATTGCGCAGATTGGAGTGATTAATGCTGCTGCGTTTATTGGGGTTATAAGAGGGCTGGTTCACCATCGCCAGCACCTCGCCGGACCGGGCGTCAAGCAACACCAGCGACCCGGATTTGGCCTTGTGTTCGGTTACCGCAGCCTTTAACTCCCGGTACGCCAGATATTGCAGCCGCAGATCGATACTGAGCTTGATATCCTGACCCGGCTTCTCCTCCTGCAGCGACTGCAGGTCCTTGACCATCCTTGAGCACCAGCTTTTCTCCGGGCACGCCGCGCAACCACTCTTCGTAAGCAAGCTCCATTCCTTCCTGGCCGCTATCATCGATATCGGTAAAACCCACCAGATGCGCGGTAACCTCAGCAGCGGGATAGTAACGCCGGTATTCCTTCTGCCCGTAGATACCGGGCAACTCCCGTTCCAGCACGTTCGCAGCTGCGGCTGGTGGCAAGTGGCGTTGCAAGTAGATGAACTCCTTGTTCGCATTCGCCAGCAGGCGTCGCTCGATAGCCTTGCGACTCAGCTTTAAGAGCGGAGCCAGGTGCCTTGCCACATAAGCGGCATCCTCTATTTCACCGGGGTTAGCCCAAATCGACAGTACCGGAGTGCTCACCGCCAGCGGCTCCCCGTTACGATCCAGAATCATGCCACGGTAGGCGTTAACCTTTTCAACCCGTAGCACCCGCGCATTGCCTTCCTTGGTAAGGAAATCCCGGTCCAGCACATGCAATTCAACCGCGCGCCACCCGATCAGCCCGAAGGCGGCCGCCAGCACCAGGAGTGCCAACTGGAATCGCCAGGGATAGGCCTGCAAGCCATTTTTTTGTGCTTTCGTAGTCATGGCCTTACCAGTACTACCTGTTTGATTTCGGGCACCTGCATACCCAAAGCATCGGTAGCAATTTTTTCAACCCGCGAGTGTGCGGCAAGCGCGCTCTCCTCCAGCAACAGCCGGCCCCAGTCCGCTTTCAACTCATCGCGTTGTCCCAACAGGGCCTGGTAGGCAGCGAATACCTGGCGATTCTGGTGGCTAACGTAGATCACAGCAATCGCGCTCGCCATCACTGCTACACACAAAACGACATATAACAGCGCTTTTTTGAGCCACTGTTCTGCAGACGTCGGCGTTACCAATTCGTTCCTGCTCGTCATGCTACTTTCTCCGCAACGCGCATCACCGCACTCCGCGCACGCGCATTACGCCGCACTTCGGCCAAGCCGGGTTTTACCGCCTTTCCCAGCGCCCGTAATTTCTGCTGCACCTGGTCCGCGCGAAGCGGAATATGCCTGGGCACCTGCGGTCCAAGCTGTTGGGCCCGGATAAAATGCTTGACCATCCGGTCCTCGAGCGAATGGAAACTGATCACTATCGCCTGGAACGCACGAGTCGCCGGATGTTTGCCCTTTTCCCAGGCAGGATTCGCCTGCGCGATGACTTCTGCCAGCTGCCGGGTGGTCGCAAACGGATGCCGCTCCCGCTGCGCCACGATCGCCCGTGCCATTCGCCGCGCAAAGCGCTCTTCGCCATACTCCCTCAGCACGCGGACAAGTTCCGGCTCGGATGCGCTGTTGACCCACTCTGCGGCGCTTGTTCCAGAGGTCGGATCCATCCGCATATCCAGCGGGCCATCGTTGCTGAAGCTAAAACCCCGTTGCGAGTCACCCAGCTGCGGCGAGGAAACCCCCAAATCCATCAAAATTCCATTGACCGCACCGACCTCGCCCCGCTCCCGTGTGATCTCGCCCAGCGCGGCAAACGAGCCGTGAATTATGGCGACGCGGCTGTCTGCGGCAAACAGATGTTCCGCGTGTGCAATCGCTTGCGGATCTTTGTCAATTACCAATAATCGGCCTTCCTCGCCCAGGCGGGAAAGAATCAACTCGCTGTGCCCGCCCCTGCCGAACGTCGCATCAACGTAAAGACCGTCGGCCTTGATCGCCAGAGCCTCCAGCGCCTCTTCCAGGAGCACTGCATCGTGGGTATTGGAGGCAGCCATGCTCTACAACGAGAGAGATTCGAGTTCGACCGGCATGTCACCTCCGCCACTTCCAGCTTCGAGGTAAGCGTTTCGACGGTCAAGCCAGCAACTTTCACTCCACAACTCAAATTTACTACCTTGCCCCAGCAGCACCGCTTTTTTTTCCAACCGGGCGTAATCACGCAGCGGCTGAGTCAGCAGCAAGCGACCATTACCATCCATCTCAATATCGGTTGCATGACCAATTAACATGCGTTGAATGCGACGCGCCTGGGGATTAAAGCTGGGCAGGGACTCGATTTTGCGCTGGATATCCTCCCATTCGGGTACCGGATAGATCAGCAAGCACGGCTCCTCGGTATCGATGGTCACCACCAACTGGTTATCACAGTGGGATTGCAGGCGCTCACGATAGCGGGTAGGTATCGCCATACGGCCTTTTGCATCCAGATTTATGCTATTTATGCCACGAAACACCAGCAATCCCCAATCCG
>CAMYKE010000612.1 GCA_947258895.1 uncultured Pseudomonadales bacterium
GGTCGCCACCATGCCGGCCTTGCGCATGCCCACCATGAGCGCATTTGCGAGCGAGCCCACAACCTGCGGATTGCGGTGAAAGGCGCGGTCACCCACGACTTCGCTCATGCCCCAGTCCAGGTCCACAACCGGGGCGAAACTGAAATCCACGCCGACCGACCTGAGTTCCGCCGCCATCACCCAGCCACAATGCCTCGCAAGTCGCTCGGCCTGCCGGGGGTCGACGTCATATCTGCGGCCGATCTGCTGCGCGGACGGAAGCGGCGTGAAGGGACTGTTGAATCGCTGTACACGACCGCCCTCCTGGTCGACGGCCACCAGCAGAGGTGGGTTGCGCAGCTCATGAATCTCGCTGACCAGCAGCTTGAGCTGCTCGGGCGAAACAAAATTCCGCGTGAACAATATGACGCCGCCAACCAGGGGATGACGCAGCGTCTCACGGTCCTCGGAGTCCAGTTCCGGACCTCCGATGTCGATCATTAATGGCCCGAGCGTCATCGCCAGCCTCCCTTTTTTCTGATCTCCACCGGAGTGCCCGCAGGCACTTCATCAAATAGCTCCATAACATCCCGATTGCGCATTCTTACGCATCCGTGGGACGCCGGGACACCCATCTTTGTCCCATCCGGCGAGCCGTGGATATAGATGTATCTCCGCATGGTGTCCACGTCGCCAAGGCGATTATGACCTATTTCGCTACCACTTAACCATAGGATTCTACTAAGAATCCAGTCCTTCTCAGGCTCACGGGCGGCCAGATCGCGGCTGAAAATCTCGCCAGTAGGACGCCGACCCTCCAATATCGCGCCCTCTGCAAGGCCCTCCCCGATCCGCGCCCGCACCAGATGCCGGCCGAGCGGGGTACATTCGCTGCCCAGAAGCTGGCCGACGCCATTGCGCGCCGTGGAGACCGGATACTCAGCCAGCACCCGCGGTTCGCCCTCGCCTGGATCAACCAGGTACAGGCGCTGCTGGTCTATGTCGATCACGATGTACCGGCGCCGCTTCTGCCCCCTGACTTGTCGCGACTTCAGTTGATTTTTCATGGCTGCCTGCGCGCTCAGGCCCGGTCAAAAACGGCAAGCGACTCGACGTGCGCCGTGTGCGGGAACATATCAAGAATGCCGGCAGATTCAAGTCTGAACCCCTGTGCCGCCAGCGCACCTGCATCGCGCGCCAATGTGCCCGGATTGCAGGACACGTAAACGAGCCGCTCCGGCGCCAGTGCGCTCATCCGTTCGACGATGGCGCTTGCGCCCGCCCGCGGCGGATCCAGCAGGACCCGGTCGTAAGTCCGTCGCGACCACGGAAAGTCTCCCACCTCGTTGAACAGGTTGCTCGTGTGGAAATGAACGTTTTCGATTCCGTTCAACAGGTATCATGGCTCGCAAGGCGATAAAAAAGCGGCTCGCCCTCGCCAGTGAGCAGTTCGACGCTGTCCGGCCCGCCTGCCTGCAGATAGATGCGGTAGTCGTTTTCACGACCGAAGGTGGTCAGCGCCTCAAGGTCCCGGGTCGTCGGCGGATCGAGGACCCGAAAAACCAGTGCGGTCGCATTGTCCGCAACGGTCACTTCGACCTGGGGCAGGCGCGCCTTGAGAGACAATTCCCCAATCAACCCGGACAGCTGGCCAGGCAATTCACGACAGGGTGCGGCGAGAATTTCGCAATGCGCCATGTCCGCAACGTATGAACTCGCCCGCTCCCTGAAACCCACCAGCACCCTTTTCTTTGCGTGCACCCATCGCACACCAAGGCGGGCGCGGCGGCGATAGGCCCAGGCTTCCGCGCCGACGGGCGGGCGCAGGCGGGAGGGGGCGACCTTTCCGATACGCTCCAGCGCCGAGAGGAGCTGTGCCTGTTTGTGTTGGAGCTGCTCCGCATGCGCGAGATGCTGCAGCGCGCAGCCCCCGCAGTTGCCAAAATAGCTGCAACGCGGGGGAACCCGTTGTTCAGAAGCGCCAAGAACCTCCAGCAACTGTGCCTCATCGTGGCCCTTGCGCCGCCTGAGTGGCTGCATGCGCACGGTCTCACCCGGCAGCGCATCGGCGACAAACACCGCCTTGCCGTCAACACGA
>CAMYKE010000613.1 GCA_947258895.1 uncultured Pseudomonadales bacterium
CCTGTACCTGATTCATTTTCCCATCGCTTTGAAATTTGTGCCGTTCGAGAAGCGTTACCCGCCGGAATGGATTTTTGATCCGGACGCTTCGCAACCGGGCATGGAGATTGATCCGGTGCCCTTGTCCGATACCTGGCGAGCCATGGAGCAACTGGTTGAACAGGGGCTGGTTCGCCACATCGGTATTTGCAACTACAACAGTGGGCTGCTTAATGACTTGATGGCCTACGCCAACATCAAACCTGCCATGCTGCAGATCGAAGCCCACCCCTATCTGACTCAGGAAAACCTGATTCGCCTTGCCGGGGACTACGACATGGCAGTCACGGCATTTTCACCGCTGGCAGCATTGTCCTATGTGGAACTGGGAATGGCGGCAAGCGGCGATACCGTGCTCGATGCAGAAGCCGTTCGCCGCGCGGCCGGGCGAACTGGAAAAACGCCGGCCCAGGTGGTGCTGCGCTGGGGCCTGCAGCGTGGCTCTGCGATAATCCCCAAGACTGCCAATCCCGAGCGCCTGCGGGAGAACCTCGCGCTGTTCGACTTCAGCCTGAACGAAGAAGAGATGAACGCGATTGCGGCGCTGAACAGCAATCGCAGATTCAACGACCCCGGCGTCTTCTGTGAACAGGCTTTTGGACGCTTTTACCCCATTTACGATTGAGCAGATTTTCCATGAGTGACCTGCAATTACAGGAAGGCCCGGTGCCAGGCCAGCAGCAGTGGACAGAAACGTTTCCGCTCGTCCTGCAGCCGCTGGAGAAGCCGGAAGATTTCAGCGCAGTCGAGAAATGGCTTGCCAGTGAACACGAAATGCTGCTGGATCAGCTCACCAGGCATGGTGCAATACTGCTCCGCGACCTCCCGGTCGATGATGCGCTGATGATGGCGCAAACGCCCTACTACCCTTCGCGACTGTTCTTTTACTGCGAACAGGCTGCCGAATCCGGCGGTGAAACACCGCTTTGCCGGTCAGACATTCTGTGCACCGAACTTGCGAACCACATTCCCGAGTTCCTGGAGCAGTGTCAGCAGCTGGGCATCCGCTACACCAATGTAATGCCTGCCGATGATGACGCCGGCTCAGGGCAGGGCCGGAGCTGGCGCAGCACATTGCGGGTTGATGATCGGGTAGCAGCGGAAGCGAAACTTGCCGGGCTGGGTTACAGCTGGCAATGGCTGGCGGAAGACAACCTTCGTGTAACGACGGCGGCACTGCCGGCAGTACGAACTCTTGCCGACGGCCGACAGGTTTTCTTCAATCAGTTGATAGCCGCCTGCCGCGGCTGGCAGGATTCCCGTAACGAAGCCAACAAATCAATCTGTTACGGAGACGGGTCCGGTCTGGCAGATGAACACCTGGCCACCCTGATCGAACTGAGTGAAAAACTCACTTTCGACCTGGCGTGGAAAACAGGCGACGTGGCACTGGTCGATAACTTCCTGGTGATGCACGGACGCAACCCGTTTCAGGGAAAGCGCCGCGTGCTTGCCTCACTGGTTGCCTGAACCTGCCTGCAGCTCGCTTATCGGGTTCCCGGAAGAATCTCAAAGCCTGGATCAAAACTCACCAGCACCGAGGCCAGCTGCAGCAGTACCGCCTGATCGCCGCTCACGCTGCCGATGCCAGATTGTAATTGCTCCGCAAGGGTCGCCTGTCCCATGATGACGGTATCCAGATCGCTGCGGTTCATGGTGATGGTGGCGTCAGCCTGTTCCGACAGGAACCCTTCGATGTTGCTCAAGGTACCCCCGCTTAGCTCAACAACAAAATCCTGTCCGGTATCGGGGGTCGAGAAATTGATAGTAAACTGCAGAGCCTCGGCAGCCTGACTGTCGACCCGGGTTGCCATGGCATCCCACCACTGAGATGTGGTCATGGCCCGTGCCAGGTCGGGGCTGGTCCCTCTTGCTGCAGGAATTTCCGGTGCGCCGTGGCGCAATTCGCGGGCCGCGGACAGAAACACGTTGCGCATACTGGCACTTTCGTACTGGTAACCCAGCTGTTCAAACACATCGGCCAGCAGATCCTTCGC
>CAMYKE010000614.1 GCA_947258895.1 uncultured Pseudomonadales bacterium
TCCAGGCCTGGCACAGCGGCAACCTGGCGCTGCGCACCGAAGCCGGGGCATGGCAGCATTTCCAGTCTGCGATTTCCAGGCATACCCGGGCCTGGCAACAGCTGCTCCAGAGCTGCGATATGGCACCGGCCACGCGTTGAATCGGCTGCGTTACTGAACCAGCGCACCGGTCTGGCGCTATCCAAAAACTCCAGCCGCGACAATTTTTTTAGTTCCTCGACTATACAATGTCGCGCGCTTCAAGCAAGATACGCGCAATTTTCTTACGGTCAATTGGCGCCGGGCCGAAAACAGTCTTTCTCGCTTCCTGACGCCGACATCGCACCATCTTCATTGCACACTCATCAAATTCGGAGGATTACTCGCCTATGAATAAGGTTTTTCCCGATCCAGCATCCGCCCTGGAGGGGCTGCTGTTCGACAATATGACCATTATGGCCGGTGGCTTTGGCCTGTGCGGAATACCGGAGCACTTGATCGTGGCGATCCGCGATAGCGGGGTAAAAGGCCTCACCGTAATCAGCAACAACTGTGGCGTCGACGACTTCGGCCTCGGTCTGCTGCTGCAAACGCGCCAGATCAAAAAAATGCTGTCCTCCTATGTGGGCGAAAACAAGACCTTCGAGCAGCAATACCTGAGTGGCGAGCTGGAACTGGAATTCAATCCGCAGGGCACGCTCGCCGAGCGCTGTCGTGCGGGTGGCGCGGGAATTCCCGGCTTCTACACCAAAACCGGGGTTGGCACGATCATCGCCGAAGGCAAGGAGCACAAGGAATTCAATGGCGAGACCTACATCCTCGAGACCGGCCTGGTTGCCGACCTCTCGATCATCAAGGCGTACCAGGCCGATCCCGAGGGCAATCTCGTGTACCGCAAGACCGCTCGCAACTTCAACCCGATGATGGCCACCGCCGGCACCAGGACCGTGGTGGAGGTAGAGGAACTGGTCGAGGTCGGGGAACTGGATCCGGACCATATCCATACCCCCGGCATCTTTGTCGATCGCATCATCGTCGGCACCCAGTACGCATTCGCGAACGAGGAGAATAGCCATGCCATGGAGCAGACAGCAGATCGCGCAACGCGCGGCTCAGGAACTGGAAGACGGTTTTTATGTGAACCTGGGCATCGGCATCCCCACGCTGGTGGCAAACTACATCCCTGCGGGCGTCAATGTCATCCTCGAAAGCGAGAACGGCATGCTGGGTATGGGCCCCTTCCCCTATCCCGATGAGGTCGATGCGGACCTGATCAATGCCGGCAAGCAGACCATCACCGAACTGCCGCAAACCAGTTACTTTTCCAGCGCGGACAGCTTTGGCATGATTCGCGGCGGGCACATCAACCTGTCGATCCTCGGCGCCATGCAAGTGGCGCAGAATGGCGACCTGGCCAACTGGATGATCCCCGGCAAAATGGTAAAGGGTATGGGCGGCGCGATGGATCTTGTAGCCGGCGTCAAAAAAGTCGTGGTGATCATGGACCACAACGCCCGCGACGGCAGCCCCAAGTTTCTCAAGCAGTGCGACCTGCCGTTGACCGGCACCAGGGTGGTTGATTTACTGATCACGGATCTGGGCGTGTTCGAGTTCAATAACGAGCAGGCCACGCTGATCGAGCTCGCGCCTGGCGTAGCAGTAGACGAGATCCGTGAAAAATCCGCTGCGGAGTTTAGCGTTCACTCCGGTCTGCAGTAACGTCGTGCCTCGCGGGGCCTGTAGAGGGCCCCGCGGATTGCGTAGTTATTCGCTATAGAACGCCGCAGGCACTACCGCTTGCCGGTATCAGGCGCAGCGTATCCAGAAAGCTGTGAATATCCGGAATTCCGGTTTCACGGGCGGAGTGGTCCCACCGCGGCGTCAGGTCTTGTAGCGCCGCCAACAGCACAATATTGCGGTAACCAGGCACTTCGAGCAACGCCCTGAACCGGAACTCCGCCCCCAGGAGCTGCAGCACGGCCAGCAATTCCTGTTCGTCGCCAGGCAACAGATTTATCGCCAGCACTGCGGCATCCGATGCGAGCCGCGCCAGCTGCCGGAACGTAGCGGGGACGAGCAATGGCGCGGGCACGGCGGCCTCGCTGAACAGGTCACAAAGCACCAGATCATAGCGGTGAACTGAGCCAGGCTCACCAACCCCCGCCTTTGCTGCCAGGTAATCCTCAGCGCTCTCGACGCGGCAGCGTTGGGTATCGACTTCGAAAAATCGTTCGGCGAGCGCAACTACGCGGGGATCGTGCTCTACTGAGTCGATCGCAACACCGGGCTTGTACGCATCAAA
>CAMYKE010000615.1 GCA_947258895.1 uncultured Pseudomonadales bacterium
TAATTTTGCGATAAATAGTCATAATCATCTCTTCTCTGGTTCCCATATATTTACTGTTAAGCTAATGAATCCTGTCAGAACAGAAACTTCACACCGGCATAGGGCCCGCTTAGATTCAGATCGTCGAAGGTGTCGTTGTCGTCGAAGTCCCAGTCGAGATAGCGATAGCCAACGACCGCATCTACCTTCCTGAACCGGTAGTTCAGGCCCACCTCCGCCTGCCAGGTGAAATCGGAATCCCCGGCACCCGCATCGAGGTAGCCGGTCAGATACCACTTGTCCGCGAGTTCGGCCTTGCCGAACATGCCGACGATGCCGTCCCACACATGTCCGGAATCCGTATACGTCTGCCTGATGGCGCCGAGATCGAACTCCAGGTCTGCCTCCAGCCATAAATAACGCGCACCGCCCAGCAGGTCGAGGCTGTACTTGTGGGTCTCGATGAGAGAGTAGCCACCGGCCGCCGTCACGATCCATCCCTCTAATGCCACGTCGATGTCTGTCTGAATGGGCCTGCCGATCAGGTTTGCCGTGCTCCTCTGATTATCCTCCACGTCCAGGTAGACGATGTCCGCCAGCAGCGACCACTTGTTCTTGCGCGCGTTCAGCCTGGCCATCAGTGCTATATCGAGGTTGTCGATGAGATCATCAAAGCCGATATCGATATCATCACCTGCGGCAGACGTCCCGCCGATGGAAGCACCCCACAGGTAGGCCTCGCCGGCAAACTGCCAGGTACCGGAAGTTGAGGTATCTGCTGCATCAACCGGCATTGCCAAGGCCATCAGCAACGTAGTCATACCCAGAGCGTGGAATAAACGATAAGAGTCCATAACACTCTGCTCCTCTTGCCTGCCTGGCGCCCAAAATACCAGCACGGTACGGGGTTAGTTAATAAAGGGGTTCTTGATCACCAGCGGATACAGCGCCTGCGTTCACAACGAGGCCCAGGCTCGTACCCAGTACTGCAAGGGTAACGTTGTTCGGTTTTTTCATAACTCTATGCCTCCTCGCGCAGACGTAACAAAACCCTGTTAGCCATGAGCATTTCACATACTGTCCAGAATCGCCTTTTTCTTGGCCTTGTATTCATCCTTGGTGATGTAACCGCCGGCCGCCAGTTTGTCCAGTTGCTGAATCCTCTGCTCCGGTGTCATCGATGATGAGGCTGCCGGTGCAGACGTCGCCTGTTGCACGGGTTGCGCGGCACGCGACGAGCTGTGCCTCCGTCCGGCGCCGCATGTTAGCCCCGATTCGTGCGGCAGCGATGCCACCGATGAAGGCTCCGGCATCACTGGACTGTGCCGGGGCGCTGACTGTCAGTGAGGCTGCGACTAAAATAGTGGCGGCTGTGCTTACGATAATGTTTCGTTGCTTTGACATATCCCTATCTCCTCAGAGTGCCGTGCAGGCGCCAAAAACCATAAAGCTCACATCCGGACCGGCCGAGGTGACGATCATCTTGCCGGTCTGGCGATCGATGGCGGCGCTCCAGCCGCGGTGGTTTTCCACGCCCTGCAGAATCATCTGTCTTTCAGTCGTCTCGGAATTCTTGATCGGTGACACCGCGTTATGGCCGCTTTCAGCCGTCGTGCGCACTCGTTTGTTCTCAAAATCCACGAACATGAACTGCGGCAATGCAAAGGTCCGGGCCTGCCCCTCCATGCAGCCTGGCCCGTTCATGCAGCCGACTACGTCAATCGCGGCACACACCAGGTTGGTCGTATCGTCGAAGCCGGCCGCAGCGGCGCCGCCGGGTGTTAAGATGGTTGTCAGTCCAAGCCCTACAGCGAGGGCGTACGAGCGTATTGTGCCTGGCATGAGAATGCTCCTTCTGAAAACAGTGAGACAGGACCTGCTGCTATTTAACTGGTTTCAAATCCTACGGCTGATCGGAGAGGGGTTCTTGACATTACGTGCCACGCCGCGATGGCCTGCCGGAGTCGCCCCGCGCCGCAAGACCGCGGTGGCGCTGGCGTCTGAAGTCGCGCGGCGACACCCCGGACCAGCGCCTGAAGGCACGGCTGAAACTGCTCGCATCGGCGAATCCAAGCCTGGTGGCGACAACCCTCAGATGCGACTTGCGGTCGTCCAGCCGCCGCCGCGCTGCCTGGAAGCGGACGTCGGCGACCAGTTCGCGGTAGCTGAGGCCGGCTTCCCGCATGCGGCGCTGCAGAGTGCGTACCGGGATGCCCAGCCGCCGGGCCGTTTGGTCGATGCGAGGGTGCCCTTCGGGTAACAGCTCAGCGATCAGTTTCTTGATAGCAGGGAGCGGTAAAGGAGTCTCCATAGCGACAACTCTTAAAGCGCCCGGTAACGGTCTTCTGGTTCACACCCGGCCCGGCAAGCAGACAATGTTTGATACTAACG
>CAMYKE010000616.1:0-1187 GCA_947258895.1 uncultured Pseudomonadales bacterium
TGCGGCTATAGCGACGGCTATCCCCTTCGTCGGAAAATCCCGTACAACGCACAATCTCTCGGCGATAATTCCAAAAATCGGTGAGATATGGCGGCTAGCGTTATGATTAGGCAATCTTTCTTGGATTATTCGCTACTCATCACCTGATTCACTTCGTAAGCCCTGGATACTCGCCTCGACAACTGCTCCTGCGTTGTTCCACTAAGCTACATCCATGTAGCGATTCGCGAGTATGACGAACGAAAAGATCGAGTCTCATTTTGATTAAAGTCCCGTCAAGTCTTGTCCTTTTTCCAACAAACGGGATAAGCAAAAAAATATCCCGGACAGCACTGAGCAACTTACTGGCGCCGGAATTGCGGTTGAGCGCGCTGACCGTTACATCCACCAGGGGGATAGAAACCGCTTTGGCGACCGCATCGGTGCCGGTCAGCAACCTGTCGCGAAACGATGCGCCATTTTCCCTGAAATTCACCGCCTTGGCCCGCAGCATCAGGTGCGGGAAATCGACGTTCCACTCGTGGGGCGGGACGCAGGAGCATTTTGTCATGTAACACAAGTCGCAGAGGTAGCATTGATCAGCCACTTTCATGAAATCGGCCTTGGCTACGCCGTCCCCCTCCATGGTTTCCGACTCGTCCACCAGATCAAACAGGGTCGGAAACGATTCGCAAAAACTCACGCAACGCCGACAGCCATGACAAATGTCATAGACCCGCGCCAGTTCCTTGTTTAAATCGTCCCGATCATAAAAACTCTCCGACCGTCAATCGATCGGGCTGCGCGTGGGCGCCTCCAGGCTTCCCTCACGGGACACGGTCTGGCCGCTCATTTGGGATGCTCCATGTGCTCGGGGACTCGGGCGGGACGCGACGTCCCGTCCGGATCAAACCGGGTATCTAGCCCGCATCCGTCACCAATACAGCATTAAATCCAGGTAATAGCAGGGTACACAGGCATATGTTTGAACCGATCAATTTACAGTCAGTTGAATTTGCTTTGCCGCGCTCTGGCGGCCGCTCGGCACGCATCTCCTCACACTTTTCACTACGAGAGCCGCTTACGCATAGCTACGGCTATGCATTGCGCGCCTTTCGTGCGATCTGCGCACCGACCGACTCGCCATCTCACGCGCCAATCGCTGACAGATGCGGGCTAGGCGTCCAGGTTGTCCAGCGCTTTCTGGA
>CAMYKE010000616.1:1230-2480 GCA_947258895.1 uncultured Pseudomonadales bacterium
TGCAGGCCATGGTGTTTGGTAACACCGGTAATAAGTCCGGCACGGGCGTGGGTTTCACCCGCAATCGATCGCTTGCAGGTTGTCGGAGGTGCCACCGATTGGTAAACCGGTTGCCGGATCGCTGACTTCTTCGAGGTACTCAAGGTGACCATGGGCATGCCCGGTTTCACCTTCAGCGGTTGAGCGGAATACGGTAGATACATCATTGTGTCCTTCGACGTCGGCCTTGGCGGCGAAATACAGGTAACGGCGATTCGTTTGGGATTCGCCGGCGAAGGCATCCTTGAGGTTTTCCTGCGTTTTTGGGCCTTGTAAAGACATGCTGATAACTCGGTTAGGGTAAAAGTAAAATTGATAGTGACCAGGGTGCTGGGGCTTCTCCGGGTCCGGCAATAGTGCCAGAGCACTACCGACGCCCACCAGGGGTAGCCTCACCAGGCCGAATTGGAAAAGCAATAATTCCGAGCCACTTATACTCTCCCAACCGACTCGATCATTGTCCAGTTGGAAGGGTACTGGCATTAAACTATCAATAACCATACAATTTATGAAACTGTATTTTTTTGATGTTTCGATAGAGTAAGTCTATGGCGCACCAACCCACCCTGAAACAGCTAAAGTACCTGTGCGCCGTTGTGGAAGAAAAACATTTCGGGAATGCTGCAAAAACCTGCCATGTCTCCCAACCCACCCTTAGTGCCGGAATCCACGAACTGGAGGAAAATCTCGGCGTTACCCTGGTCGAGCGCACCAACAAGCAGGTATTAATTACCCCCCTGGGGCGGGAAATCGCCAACCGCTCACGCAACGTACTGACGGACGTCGACGATCTGGTAAGCCTGTGCGACGCTTCCCGCGAACCGTTCAGCGGCGAGTTGCGAATGGGGGTTATACCGACTATAGCGCCCTTCGTACTGCCCAAATTGCTCAACAAACTGCGCCGCCAGCACCCGGATTTCAAGCTCTTTATTCGTGAAGACCTGACCGCAAAACTGATCGAGGCGCTGGTGCACGGTGACCTCGACCTGCTACTGCTGGCACTGCCTCTTCCGACTGAAAACGTCGATACCCTGCACCTGTTTTTTGATGATTTCCTGCTGGCGTATCCGGAAGGTCGCGACCTGAAGCAAATCGATAGCCTGCACACCGAAGACCTGAAGGGACAGGAGCTGCTGCTGCTCGAGGACGGCCATTGCCTGCGAGACCACGCGCTGGATGCCTGTCATTTGCGCGACTCCGAAATCGCAATT
>CAMYKE010000617.1 GCA_947258895.1 uncultured Pseudomonadales bacterium
CAGGTATTCAGTGATCATGACACCGATGAGTTGGCCCACTGCGCCCATGGTGAGGATCAGGGCCGATGCATCAAAAAACAGGAATACTGTCGCACCATCATCCCCTGCGTAATATTTCATGTAATAAACAATGGAGGTCAGTCGAACCATCCAGCCGGTGATGATAAAAATGCCGGTGCCGATCAGCATCAGCCAGGACAGGTTTTGCAACAGCGCGCCGAAATCTTCCTTTATGCTTGATTCATGGTGCTCCGGCTCGATCCGTTCCCTGGTCGTTGCAAATGTTATTACGAACAGAACGACCGAGACGAGTGCGAACAGGGCCATTGTCAGGCGAAACCCCAGGACTTCATCACCGCCGCCGAGAAAGTTTTTCAAGGGTGTGACAACGGCGCCGATAATAATCGTGGCCATGGTCGCGAAGAAAAACCGGTAGGTCGTGGCTTTGGTTCGCTCCTCCGCGAGTGGAGAAATTACGCCCAACAGGGCCGAGTAGGGGACGTTGATTGCGGTGAAGGCCAGCATGACCAGTATGTAGGTAGCGTAGGCCCAGGCCAGTCTGCCCGCGTCTGACAATTCGGGGCCGTGAAACATCAGGTAGCCAAAAATACCGTAGGGAATTGCCGCCCAGATCAGCCACGGACGATATTTCCCCCAACGCGAGTCAGTGCGATCGGCAATAAGCCCCATAATCGGATCACTGAAGGCATCGACAATCTTCGACAGCAAGAGCATCAACCCGACTGCAGCCGGGTCCAGACCGAAAACATCCGTGTAGTAATACAGTAAAAACAGGCCGAAAAACTGCAGGTAGAAATTCGACGCCAAATCACCGACGCCATAACCGACCTTTTCTGTGACAGAGAGTGGCCCAATCTCCAGTTTCTTTTCCATTTTTATGCCGCATGCACCGACAAGTAAATTTTCCCGCGGAGCTGCTGGTAATCGGGCAGCGGTGCGAAGATTCGGGACAGTTGGGGGTCGGTGCAAGGACAGTTTGAAGGACATTTTGGGGTCAGTGCAACAATTCAACTTTCACTTCGGGACACGATTTCAACGGCGGTGGCGCACGATTAATAAACTATTACCCGTGATCGCACCCGGTCCTCGCCTGAAACGAAAAGGGTGGCATATGCCACCCCAATCACTTGCACTCGCTAATTGTTCGGCGTTCGCCGCTAAGTCAGCGTTGGAGTTGTTCCAATTTGCCATCTGCTCCATCCCATTGGTCGGCATCGGCCGGCGGATCCTTGCGCTCGGTAATGTTCGGCCAGACCTCGGCAAGCTCCGCGTTCAGTTCGAGGAATTCTTCCTGGCCATCGGGAATCTCGTCCTCGGAGACAATCGCCTCTGCAGGGCATTCCGGTTCGCATAGTGCGCAGTCGATACACTCATCGGGGTGAATGACCAGCATGTTCGGGCCTTCGTAGAAACAATCCACCGGGCAAACTTCCACACAATCCGTGTATTTGCACTTGATGCAGTTTTCGATGACAACGAAAGTCATAGTGAGGCTTCTCCAATGCGAGCGGTATAAGGGGGCCATTGTAGTTTCCAGTGGGGGCCAACACAAGGCTATCGTGCGGTTCGGTGAACGGCCTGTAGACAGAAAGTTATTTGAGGTCCTGCTTCAGCTCAAACAGCAATTGCAGCGCCTGCAGCGGCGTCAGGCTATCCGGATCCGTCTCCTTCAAGCGAGTGACGACCGGGTGCGGCGCGGTGCGCGTGAACAAGTCCGGTTGCACGCTTTGCTGCGCCGCGTGATGCTGCTGCACCAGGCTGTCGCCTTTTTCCATTGCCATCAATTTGTGCCTGGCCTGGTTGATCACCTGCTGGGGAACGCCGGCCAGCTGGGCGACCTGGAGTCCATAACTCTGGCTCGCGGGACCCTCCTGAACGGCATGCAGGAATACAATATGATCGTCATATTCGGTCGCATCCAGATGCACGTTGCGGGCCGCCGGCACCATTTCCGGCAGGGTGGTGAGTTCGAAATAATGGGTTGCGAATAACGTGTAGGCGCGAATATCGATGGCCAGGTGCTCGGCGCAGGCC
>CAMYKE010000618.1 GCA_947258895.1 uncultured Pseudomonadales bacterium
ATTGGGTGTATTCGCTCATCAGGAAGGCACCCGCCCCCATCAGCGGCGGCATGATCTGGCCCCCGGTCGAAGCCGCCGCTTCAATCCCGCCAGCCTGGGCCTTGCTGTAGCCAAGCCGCTTCATCAGTGGAATGGTGAAGGCACCTGTTGTCACTACGTTGGCAATGGCGGAACCCGAGATCGAGCCCATTCCGGCCGATGCCAGCACCGCCGCCTTGGCCGGGCCACCACGCTGCCGCCCGGTCACAGCGTAGGCGAGTGCGATGAAAAACTGGCCAGCACCCGTCACTTCGAGAAACGCGCCAAAAAGAACGAACACGAAAACGAAAGTCGCGGCAACCCCCAGCGGGATGCCGAATATCCCCTCGGCACCGAGTGTCAGCTGGCTCGCCAGACGTTCCATTGAATAGCCGCGGTGGCTCAATACCCCCGGCAGCCAATCGGCCAGCCAGGGCAATTCACCCCGCGCACCCGCGAAGGCATAGGCCACGAAAAGCAGGCCGATAACGGTCATACCCAGCCCCACCGCACGGCGCGCGGCCTCGAGCACCACCAGAGTCGTCATGACACCGATGATCACATCGACCTGGCGCGGAAACACCGCATTGGCGATCGTGTCGATATTAAGAGGAAGCCAGCACCCGACCAGCACCGCGGCAATAATCAGGGGACCATCGATAAGCCATCCCGGCCAGCGGCGTGGCAGTCTTAAACCAGTGACCGGAAAGATCAGGAAACAGAGCACCAGCACGAAGCCGAGGTGAATGGGCCGCTGGAAGAACAGGCCCAGCGGTTGCACACCGG
This sequence comes from uncultured Pseudomonadales bacterium, assembly GCA_947258895.1. Next base: position 805 of record CAMYKE010000618.1, read on the forward strand.
CGGCATACAGCTGAAATAGCGACAGGGCGATGCCCACCCCGGTGATAGCGCGCAGGATTATGCGTGGTTGCATCGGGGTTCTGGAAATACCCTGTATATCAGTTTCCATTACGCCATTGCCAGGAGCCTGTCAGGCGGGCGCATACCCGTCCTCACGGAAGCAGGTGCTCCGGCACCCCGGCGCCGATTTCCAGGTAGTAGCGGGCAGCCCCGGGGTGGAGCGGGACAGGCATGCTGTCGAGGGTGAATTTGACGGTGGTCTGGTTAGCGGCCGGATGGATCGCACTTAACTCACCCAGGTGCTCGAACAGGGTCCGGGTGATGGTATAGGCGAGATCGTCCGGCATTTCTGCGGAGACCACCAGTACATTCGGGATAGCCAGCACTCTCACGTCCCCGTCCACACCGGTATAGGTAGGTGCCACCTGTAAGCGTGGTTTGTGCAAAAATCGGGTCAGCCGCGCGGGTAGCGGCGACCTCTGCATCGCTCAACTCAATCATATGAATCGATTGCGTGGTTGCGAGGTTGAGGATAGCCGACGCCGGTGCCGCCACGCTCCAGAAACCGGCGTCGATATCACCATTGGCCAGCGCATCGGCGGTTTCGTTGAAATTAAGCCGCTGTTCGTCTATATCATCGTAGCTCATGCCGTTGGCGGCGAGGATGGCTTTCGCGTTCACCTCGGTTCCGGAACCGGGTGCACCGACCGAAACACGCTTGCCCTTTAAGTCAGACAAAGTGGTGATACCACTGTCGGCCAGGGTCACGATTTGCACCGTGTTCATGTACAGCGAAGCCAGGCCGCTAATCATTTCGAGCCGCTGACCCTCGAACCGGCCCGTACCGTTGCGGGCCTGGTAGACCGTATCTCCAAGGGCGATGGCGAGGTCCGCGTCACCTCTGGCTATAAGGCCCATATTTTCGACCGAACCGCCCGTCACTTCAGCGGTTGCGGCATAACCGCCCACATGCTGATTTATCACTTCGGCAAGACCACCCCCCAGCGGGTAATAGACCCCACCGGTGCCTGCGGTGGCAATGGAAAGCTGTTCTTGCGCCAACGCGGGGGTGGCGATCGCCAGCATAGCCGCCAAAGCCGCAATCCCAATTCGCATCATTTTGTCCTGACCCATTAACATGATCGTGTGTACCCGTCGGGTTTTCTGGAGTAGCTCACATTAAAACACAGTGTGTGAAATTTGGTAACCGGGGCCAAAGTAAAGCACCGGAATGTGCGTAGTTTGAGCAGACGGCGTTAGAACCATCGCATGAGCTTCGCTTGACGGGAGTAATCTTGCCTTCTCCCGCGGTCATAAAAGAAACCGCTCGAAAGCACATCAAGACAAAAATGGGTGGAAATGGATGGACAAATGGATGGAGCCATGCCATCATCCAATTGGATGGAAATGGAGGTGAACATGGGTGGCGACA
>CAMYKE010000619.1:0-1146 GCA_947258895.1 uncultured Pseudomonadales bacterium
AGCTCACAAGGCGAAAATGCACACGGTTTCTACGCTCTGGAGGGTATGACGAAAGATCAAATCTCACGTCAGAGTTCTTTACAATTTTGCTTCGAGAAATACTACTTCGTTGACGTAACCGAAAATAATATATGCAAAATATCCACTCGGCACAATTAATGCTCATGCTTTTGTTAGATGTATATTAAACGAAAAAGGGGAAATATTGTTATCTAAACGCCGCGTCTTTTTATGTGGATTAATAACGAGAGCGACCCGTGAAATTGTCACAAATAGGATCTGCACTCTTGCCAAGCTTAGCCCCGAGTTCAGCAGGAGAACTAGAAGTGTTGACTGCTAACTGTCTGAGTACGGAGAACGGAGAACGGCTATGGAATTAACTTCACTCTTTGAGTTGATGCAGCAGAAGCAAGCATCTGACCTATTTATCACAGCAGGCCTGCCCCCAATGCTGAAGGTCGATGGGAAGATTGCGGAGCTTTCGCAGAATCGCCTTTCGCCTCAGGAAACCAGGGACATCGTCACGGGCATGATGACCCCCGCTCAGCGCGACGAGTTCGATGCGACAAACGAATGTAATTTTGCGATTGGCGAGACCCGTTCTGGCCGGTTCCGTGTGAGTGCCTTCATTCAACGTAACAATGCCGGTGCTGTCCTTCGCCGGATTGAAACCTTTATTCCGACCATTGAACAGCTAAATCTGCCGCCGATTCTCAAAAATCTATCCATGGCCAAGCGTGGTCTGATCGTCTTCATTGGCGCGACCGGTACCGGTAAATCAACCTCGTTGGCCGCCATGCTCGGTTATCGCAATAGGGATGGTACCGGTCATATTGTTACTGTCGAGGACCCGATTGAGTTTGTGCATGAGCACAATGGCTGCATTATTACACAGCGTGAAGTGGGTATCGATACCGAGTCCTATGAGACCGCGTTGAAAAATGCGCTACGTCAGGCACCCGATGTAATTTTGATTGGCGAGATCCGTGATCGTGAAACCATGAACCATGCGATTGCCTTTTCCGAGACGGGCCACCTGTGCCTGGCAACACTGCATGCCAATAACGCCAACCAGGCAATGGACCGTATTATCAACTTCTTCCCGCAAGAGCGCCGGTCGCAGCTGTTCATGGACCTGTCGATGAA
>CAMYKE010000619.1:1251-2471 GCA_947258895.1 uncultured Pseudomonadales bacterium
GGCGGCGGGTGTGTGTCGAGATCCTGCTGGGTAGCCCGCTTGCGCGGGATCTGATTCGCAAGGGAGAGATCCGCAAGCTCAAGGAACTAATGAAGCAGTCGAATCAGCAGGGCATGATTACCTTCGACCAGGCACTATTTAATCTCTACACGGAAGGAGAGATCAGCTATAACGACGCCCTGCGCTATGCCGACTCTTCCAATGAGGTGCGTCTGATGATCAAGTTAGATCAGGGCGACATGGAAACGTGCACATTAGCGTATCACAACGTAACAGGACTCACCGCGGAAAATCATTAGCGGTAGCGTGACTACCTACCCCGGTCAAGTACCCGAACCCGCCACCCTCGCTTTGATGGGCCTTGGCCTGGCCGGTATCGGCTACCAACGGCGACGCAACAAGAAAGCCGCATAAGCAATAGCCGTGACAGACCATCAACCCCGCTTCGGCTCGCCCTGGCGGGGTTTTTCATGCGTAGCAAATGGCGGGTCAATCCGGCTTGAGCCGGTGGAGTATTCACTGCATATTGACCAAAGTATGCCTCGAGGGTTTCTGCGCTTGCCAGGGCAATCACCCCAGCCCGGTTTCAGCGTCGTAAGCAAACTCAGTGCTGGTCCGGATAGGCTCGCCTCACACCCGCTTGGTCACGACCCGGATGTTCAGGTCTTCGGGATCGGTGCTGATGGCGAATCCCAGGGAACTCACCAGTTCCAGCATCCTGGCGTTGTTGCTCAGCACCTCGCCTTCCATGGTCTCCAGGCCGCGGTCGCGGGCCACCTCCATGAGCCGCACCATGAGCCGATGGCCTATGCCCTTGCGTTGCCAATCGTCCGAGACCACCAGGGCGAACTCGCAGCTTCTGTTGTCGGGATTCGTGATGTAACGGGCGACACCCAGTTCGATCTCCCGGCCGTACTCTTCAGTGACCGCAATCAGGGCCATCTCGTGGTCGTAATCGATCTGTGTAAAGCGCACCAGCATCTCGGGTGTGAGCTCGTGCATGGCCCGCATGAAGCGAAAGTACTTCGCTTCGTCGGACAGATTGGCGATGAAGTCCTGTTCCATCTCCGCGTCTTCCGGACGAATGGGCCGCACCGTCAGATCAGTGCCGTCCGGAAGCTGAAAGTTGCTGACCAGATTGAGCGGATAAGGGTGGATCGCCATGTGGTGATAGGGGTCGGTGGACGGGCGCGGGAAGTCTACGCGAATCCGGGCATCCA
>CAMYKE010000620.1 GCA_947258895.1 uncultured Pseudomonadales bacterium
CGGCGCCAGCGGCCGGGGTACCCATGAATATCGCGGTTGCATGGAGCGGGTGGACATTGTCACCGGCACGCTGGGCAAGGCCCTGGGAGGCGCCAGCGGCGGCTTTACCAGCGCCCGCCGCGAGATAGTCGAATTATTGCGGCAACGCTCGCGACCCTACCTGTTTTCCAATACAGTGGCGCCCCCGGTGGTGGCGGGTGCACTGCAGGCACTCGAACTGGTAACCGAATCGAATCGGCTGCAGACCCGACTCAAGGAGAATGCGCAGTTTTTCCGTGACGGCATGCAGCGGCTCGGGTTTGAGTTGCTGGCGGGCGAGCACCCCATCGTGCCGGTAATGCTGCACGATGCCCGGTTAGCGGCCAACTTTGCCGAGGCCATGCTGGCGCAGGGAGTGTACGTGGTGGCGTTTTCCTACCCGGTGGTGCCACGCCAGCAAGCCCGCATTCGCACCCAACTGTCCGCGGCGATGACGCGCGACGATCTTGAGTTTGCCCTGCAGGCGTTTGCCCGGGTCAAGCGACAACTGGCAGTATGAGCCTCTGCTTTTCGTCTAGAATAAAATGGGGGGATTGCCCGGGTTGTTCGCCCACTTGACGGGCTGGGATCCTCGCACTGCGTACATCGGCCGCGACTGTAGTCGTTATATGTTTCAGGAGCCATAGTGTTTATTTACAACGGGTATAGATGGACAGCTTTGGATATTTTTATCGCTGTCGGGATTATATCTCTATTTGGCTATTTCGCCATTGATGAGGTCCCAAGGTTGGGGATTTCTCTGGCTTCGGTATCGGGGCTCATTTGGGGATTTGGCACATTATTGTTTTTTATTCTCTATCCCCTGCCGCTATTTGGCGGATCGGTCGACGGAGAAAAACTGATTAAGGAAAATGAGGTCCTGACGAAAGAGCAAGTCAACATCGTTTTAGGCCGCGGATATTTCAAGAGATGAGTTCCAAAACGGTCAAGCGGTTTGTAGTATTTTTTGTAGTGTCAGGCGGGTTAACACTTTTTGGAATATATACAAAGACATAGCCAAACGTTCAACACTGCAGGACCTTCGGCCCTGCTCGGCCTCGCAAAAGCTCCGTTTTTCCGGATTGTTTACCGCTGACGTTGGAAGCAGCAAAGACCAAATGATTGAAGCTATATACTTATCAATGTTTATTTAAGGTGGGCTTTTAAGCTGGATATTGTCGAAAGTTATAAATACCAGTATTGGCATAGCCCTTTTTGGATACATGGTTCATAATTTTATCCTGGATCCAGCTATCGGATATCCCCCGTGGCAAGATAATGAAAGACCAATTTCATTGGCCGATGTTGCGATATTTGTTCGTGCAATAAGCTGGTTCTCTTTTTCACTTACGATAGCAGGCGCTGTTTTTTGTGGATTGTTATTTACACGAAATCAAGTCAATAATACTGCTAACAGATAGTTTAATGCGTCAGTCGTCGCTCGCCGGGATGCTCCTGACGTTGCGCCCCGTAGCAAGCGTTACACGCCCATGACATCAGCTCAGAAAGTAATAGTTAAAAACTGGACATTCGGCGGTATTTTTTTGGTGGTCCTGGCATCCGTTTTCCTGCTACCTTCAGAACACAGGTTAGCGGCTGGTCTTGCAACCGCGGCGCTTCTGGTGCTCATGCAACTATTGAATCCCGAGTTCCGGAAATGGAAAGGGTATGGCCCGAAAGGCCTGCTCCTGGGAGAATATGTGCAAGAGCATGGTCTTTTGAAGCTTTGTATGGTGGGCGTATGTGCGTTTGTATTGCCAGTCCTTATTTACCGAATATATAGCTCCGGCGGTGAAGCCTGGGGACTGTATACGCTCTGTTTTGCTCTTTTGCTTGGCCCGGCCGTCGTTACCTCCGAAATTGAGAGATATCGGTCTGCGGGCCAGAACAATGTAACCACCAGCGGCACTCGAACACGCTAAGGCGAGCCGGTCCGCATGGCATTATGAGGCCAACATCTCCCATGGAAACGAACATGTACTATCTAGTTGAAACCGATAAAGAGTTCGATCAGGCGGCGACGGATCTCGACGCGGCTGTAAAGAGAAACGGCTTTGGCGGCAATGCAAAGTCTTTGAAGTTTGCAATCCGCAGCAAGCCGCCAAAGTTCTGGAAAGCGATATGCGCCTGAATATGGCATTGCCTTGTCGAATATCCGTTTTCACAGATCATGGCAAAACCAATATTGGCCTACTGCTCCCCGTTCAGATGCTGTCAGCTCTATCGCAGGACCCATCACTGATTGAGGTAGCGAATGAGGTTGAAGCCAAGACTATTCAAATGATCGATGAAGCCAAGTAGCTATTGGCCACATAACCAGTCGATGCAGCTGGCGCCCTGCCCGCCTCTCATTTCTTTTGCCAGCGCAGCCGGCGTGACAGGAGCGGATCGCCAATGAATGCGGGCGTCAGGTAGTGTTGTCCACGATCCTGTACATAGCTGCATTTTTTGCATTCGCGGTCGGTATCGCTCATTCGTATCTCGGCGAACGAAGAATTCTCCTACCCCTTATTAAGCGCGGCAATCTGCCAAAAATACGGGGGAGCGAAGAAATCACCGCAAAAACGATCCGTATTGCCTGGCACGCGACTACGGTTCTTTTTTGGGTAGTTGGCGTAATTTTGATTTTCCTGGCAAGGAACGCGCTCGACTTCCACAGTATGTCAGCTATTTTGGCCGGTACCTTTTTGCCTTTGGGCATCCTGTCGCTCATCGCTTCGCGTGGACGTCATGTATCGTGGCTACCCTTTTTGATCATCGGTGCGGCGTGCATGTATGCAGCAACTAGCTGAACGGCGCCAACAACGGACATTTGATCCGACCGCCCTTTTGCTTTCGCAGATCGTCGTGCGCCTTGGCAGTTTTTTCGTAATCAAAGCGGGCACGACATTCCCGAATACGGCCCGGAAGTATGGCGATTTTGAAGATTGGACTCGTCAAGGGCTGGGTATTGCTCTGAATCAGGTCAGCGTGATTGATGCGATACGCGATGCTTGCCTGCCTGCGGTAAAGGATTGCAAAGGAGTCGCAGTAACAGGGTCACATTCAATGGTGACCGATGGTGCTGATTGGAGCGAGCATCTTATCGAGTGGATAGCTGAGTTGGTGGACTCAGGTGTTCCATTCCTCGGGATTTGCTACGGCCATCAATTACTAGCCAGGGCAGCGGGTGGTACGGTGGGCTACCACCCATTGGGGAAGGAGATAGGGACTGTCGATATAGATTTGCTTCCGGAGAGCTCGACTGATCGTCTATTTCAAGGCCTCCCCGTCCGATTTCCCGTCCACGTCACGCATTCTCAGACGGTACTCTCTTTGCCGAATAACGCTATTCGCCTGGCCGCCAACCCATTCGACAACTGCCATGCGATACGAGTTGGTGACTGCGCATGGGGAGTACAGTTCCATCCGGAGTATGACGCCAGCGTCATGCGTTCTTATGTCGAGGAACAGGTCGAAGAACTGGGGTCTGCAGGGATGATTTTATCGGAAATCTACCGGACTGTAAGGGACACCCCAGAGGCTGCAAGCATTCTCCGCAGATTTGCCGCGGTTTGCGATCACGGAGACCACCGGAACGGTGCTCCGGATACTCACTAGCCGCGCTTATGAGCACCAATGACCATTTCGTTTAACTTTTACATCAAGGAGAAACCATGCGTAATTATCCGAGAACCTTTTCACATATTGGCATTTCGGTCCCCGATGTTGAGAAGGCAGTTGAGTTTTATAGCGCGGTGATGGGCTGGTATATGATCATGAAGCCAACCGTAATTACGGAAGAGTCTGAAACACCAATAGGCCAAATGTGCATTGACGTCTTTGGGGCCGGCTGGGGCTCTTTCAAAATCGCGCACATGTCCACCGGCGACAGAATTGGCGTGGAGATGTTTGAGTTCAGTAACAA
>CAMYKE010000621.1 GCA_947258895.1 uncultured Pseudomonadales bacterium
GCAGCCGGCGCTGCGCCGCAAGATAAAACGCCGGCCGGGTTTTCAGCCGCTGGCGCAGGCCGGGCGCTGGTCGTTATTGCGGCCGGCGCGTGCAGTACGGGAGGGCGCGAACCGTTTCGAGGTGGTCGAACACATTGCCCGTGTCTTGTTGAAACGCTACGGCGTGGTGTTCCGCAAGCTGCTCGAACACGAGACCGGCCTGCCGCCGTGGCGCGACCTGCTCTATGTCTACCGGCGCATGGAGGCGCGCGGCGAACTGCGCGGCGGCCGTTTCGTACAGGGCTTCGCCGGCGAACAGTTCGCCCTGCCCGAGGCCATGCAGACTCTGCGCCGGATCCGCAGAGAAGCAAAGGACGGCGTGCTGATCGCCATCGCCGCCACCGATCCCCTCAACCTCACCGGTTCCATCACCGCCGGCGACCGCGTCGCCCGCCAGGCGAACAACCGCATCCTGTACCGCGACGGTGTACCCATCGCCACCAGCGTCGCCGGGGAAATCAATTACCTTGCAGCGATTGCGCCGGAAGTGCAATGGGAGATCAAGACCACGCTGTTACGCCAGGCCCGCCCGGCACATTTTCACCCGACGCCGCCGCGGTCGCTTTAGGGCATCTTTGACACCATTTTTTATGCAGGAGCGTTACCCCCGGCGCGAAAGGTTCGTCACACAATCGCGCCGGGGACGGCGCTCCTACAGGTGGGGCACTTACCCTTGCGGGATTGGCCATTGTCCGCGGAATTCAGTTATTGGGGGCAGCATTGATCTGTTAAAGAAACTCCGAATCAATCGAGTCTGACCCCATTGAACATGGCCTGTTATTATATCCGGAGTTTACCGTATAACAGGATCTTTCCAGGAGAGAGCCGTGGAATCTGATCACATCAAATGCCCATCCTGCGGCACCGAGATCGAAGTGGGCGAGGTGCTGGCCAAACAGGTCACGGTTGCGGTTGAAGCGCGCCTGCGCCAGGAGGCCGAGGCCCGTCTGAAGCAGGCGGTCGCTAGCGCCCAGGCACAGGAACGCGATGCCGTGCGGGTGCAGCTGCAGGATATGCAACTGCAATTGTCCGAGAAGGACAAGGCGGTGCAGGCGGCGGAAAAAAAGGAACTGGATCTGCTGGCACGGCAACGCGAACTGGCCGCGCGTGAAAAGCAGCTGGACCAGGCAGTGGAGCAACGCCTCGCCGTGCGCGAGCAGGAACTCACCAAACAATTTGGAGGCGCTGCAACAGGCCCTGCAGTCCAAAGAGGCCGCCATGGATGAGGCGCGCACTCGGGAACTGGCGCTGTTGAAGGACAAGGCGGCACTGGAGGAGCAGCGCAAGAACATGGAGCTCGACTACCAGCGCAAGCTGGCCGGGGAACGGCAACAGCTCGAGAAGCAGCTGATCGATAAATATGCCGGTGAAGCCGATCTCAAGCTGAAGGAACGCGACAAGCAGATCGAGGATCTGCGCAAGTCACTGGCGGAGGCGAAACGCAAAAGCGAACAGGGCTCGATGGAAACCCAGGGCGAGGCCCTGGAGCTGGATCTGGAAGCCAACCTGACCAGCTATTTCCCGCATGACGCGATTGCCCCCGTGCCCAAGGGGATCCGCGGGGCGGATGTCATCCAGACCGTCCATAACCAGAGCATGGTGGCCTGCGGGTCGATCATCTGGGAGACCAAGAATACCAAGGCCTGGAACAGCGCCTGGATCGACAAGTTGAAAGATGACCAGCGCGCGATCGGGGCCAACCTGGCCGTGCTGGTGTCCACCGAATTGCCGGAAGGCATCAAGACCTTCGGCCAGGTCGACGGGGTCTGGGTGACGTCGGTTGCCGCCTACATTCCGCTGGCGCTGACGCTGCGCCAGCAACTGGTGCAGGTCACCTTTGCGCGCAGCGCCTCGGAAGGCAAATCGGAAAAGATGGAGCTGGTGTATGAGTACCTCTCCGGCGATGCGTTCCGGCACAAGGTCGAGGCGATCGTGGAGACCTTCGTCGGTATGCAGGAGCAACTCAACAAGGAGAAGCGGGCGTATGCGCGGTTGTGGAAGGAGCGGGAGAAGCAGATCGAGCGGATTATCGAGAATACGGCGGGGATGTATGGGGATGTGCGGGGGTT
>CAMYKE010000622.1 GCA_947258895.1 uncultured Pseudomonadales bacterium
CAGCGCGAAGCGCTGCGTTCATCCTGTCCCCAGTAAACAGCGACCAGAAATGGGTCACCGTTCCGTATTGGTAACGGCGTATCATTGGCGTATGAGCGAGGACGGTAAATCCAGGACGACACCGGAGCCTGATGAGCACGAAACCCCCAGCGTGCTGATGCGGTCGATGCTGCGCTCCGTTGTAAAGATTATGACGACATCGGATGCGCCCGACTACGAGCAGCCGTGGCAGACCGAGGGGCCTGACGCAGCGGTTGGCTCGGGTGCAATCGTAATGACGTCGCGTGGGGCACGGGTCTTGACCAATGCCCATGTGGTGGAGAACCAGGTATTTATCGAGGTTCGCCGCTACGGTAAGTCGCGCAAGTTCGAGGCTGTGGTCGAAGGTGTCGGTCACGTATGCGACCTGGCGCTTCTCAAAATCAAGGATTCGGGATTTGCGAAGGGCGCACCGGCGTTCCCAATCGGTGATCTGGCATCACTGGGCGACCGCGTTGCAGTGCTCGGTTTTCCAATTGGCGGCGACCGATTGTCAATTACCGAGGGAATCGTTTCCAGGATCGAGATGTATCCGTACGCTCACAGCCAGCGTAACCTGCTAGCCGTTCAGATCGACGCGGCAATCAACTCTGGCAACAGTGGTGGGCCGGTGGTTAAGGACGGTGAGATTGTCGGCATTGCATTCGAGGCCATGGACGAAGCTGAGAACGTCGGCTATATGATCGGCGCACCGGTGGTGAAGCATTTCCTGCGTGATATCGAGCAGGGCGTCAATGACGGCTTTCCGGACCTGGGTATTGTGATTCAGGTGCTTGAATCCAAAGCACACCGTCGATCGTTGGGCTTGAGCCCAAAAAGTCACAGCGGCGTTCTTATTACCGGGGTGATGCACGGCGGCTCGGCCTACGGCGTCCTCGAAGAGGGCGATGTCCTGCTGATGCTCGACAGGAAACATGTTGCGGCCGATGGGAGCGTGAGTTTTCGCAAGGGTGAACGCATCGACATGGCTCACCAGGTCGCCAAACACCACGTCGGTGAAACCATGCCGGTGAAAGTGTATCGCGACGGGAAGGAGCAGAGTTTCGAGATACCACTGAAACCTCCATGTTTTCTGGTCGCCGAGGATGCATATGACGTTAAGCCGACCTACTATCTTTACGGTGGCTTGTTGTTTGTGCCGCTGAGTCGCGATCTATTGAAAACTTACTTGGGGATCCGAATGGTGGCAGGACGCGCCAACGGAAATCATTTCGATCTACGAGAACGAGATTTGCACGGCGACGCGGTCAGAGGTTGTAGTGTTGCAAAAGGTCCTGGCCGATAGCGTGAATCAGGGGTACCACGATGTTGAAATGCTGGTAATCGACCGGGTACAGGGGCGCAATATACGGCACCTCAAGGATCTGATCCGAATTGTCGAGTCTGCAGAGGATGAATTCCTTCGCTTCCAAGGTCCCGATGGCCAAATAATTGTCCTGGAGCGTGAACAAGTCGATAAGAGAAATCGCAGCATCATGCGCCGCTACGGCGTGCCGTTCGATCGTTCTGAAGATCTGCAAGAATCTGCAGAGTAAATATTATCCGATTGGCAGCCAGTCCGCGCACTGATGGCACAGATTAGGCCTAATTGAACTATTTCAAACGAACGCGTGTGAGCACTATCGGAACAGTGCACTCCGAGGCCGGCCCCAGAGGGGTCGGCTTTGTTGTTTGTAGGAGCGCGCCCCAGCGCGCGACGGCGCCCGACTCTGATGGTGTGGTCGCGGGCATGGCCCGCTCCTACAGCCCCGACCAGATCGCCGGGAGCGATCGGGGACGCACGAAGCGCGCCCGCAGGGCCGGCAACAGGATGTTGCCGGTCAATCGCGGAGGGCGAAATCCTGCCCCCGCTACCAGGAAAACTAGCCGCTTCCATCAGTGGTACCACGATGGTACTATAAACGCATGCCACCGAAGGTCAGGGAATTGATGCGTGAGCTCACCAAAGCGGGATTCGAGAATCGCGGTGGAAAAGGCAGTCATCGGAACTTTCGACATCCCAAAGGCGTGAATATCACCATCAGTGGCAGAGCCGGAAATGATGCGAAGCATTACCAGATCCGGGATGTAAAGCGAGCAATCGAAT
>CAMYKE010000623.1 GCA_947258895.1 uncultured Pseudomonadales bacterium
TGCAAAGAGCCTATTTATCTTGAAGATGCGGATTTCTCCGAGTTTTTGTCACTCCTGGCAGAGACTCGCGGGCGTTTCAACTGGTTGGTCCACGCCTATTGTCTGATGACCAATCACTATCACCTGTTGATCGAAACACCGGACGCTAACCTCTCGCGAGGAATGCGCCACCTCAACGGCGTTTACACACAAAGATTTAATCGACGCCATAAGCGGGTTGGGCATGTATTTCAGGGCCGCTACAAAGCATTGCTGGTGCAAAAGGATGTTTATCTGTTGGAGCTGTCGCGCTACATCGTATTAAATCCGGTGCGCGCACGGATGGTCCAATCTGTCGATGCCTGGAAATGGAGTAGCTATCGGTTCACTATCGGTACAGCTACGCCGCCTCCATGGTTGGAAACGGACTGGTTGCTGACGCAGTTTGGTCCACAGCGATCCAGCGCGGTGTCTGCGTATCGACACTACGTCGCTGCAGGCATGAACGCCGACAGCCCGTTTGAACGTATCGAGGACCAGCTCTACCTGGGGGATGCAGCATTTGCTGAACGCCTGCGTAGCAGAAACACTCTTCCAGATATGTCCGAGACCACCTCGGTGCATCGACGCGCAATGGCGCTCACGTTGGAGGAGTATGCCAGTCGCTGGCCGCGTGATGAGGCGATGGCCCGTGCCTATCTCTCCGGTGCTTACACCATGCGAGAGATCGCGGCATACTACCAGGTGCACTACATGACCGTCAGCCGCGCCGTCCGACGGCTGAGGGAGATGTTGGAATGTTAGACCTGACCCCGTTTGAGACAGGAACGGGTGTGGTCCTGTTTGCGCCAGCGACATTTTGATCGAGTGACAATCAACTATGCGAAAAACATTCGCCAGTTCGATAGTTAAGTTATCCCTGTCAGTCGTCATCGTTATCGTAACGATCTGGCTGGTGCGCGCTTTTGATTCGCGCCGACTACCCGATCTCAAGGTCTGGCATACACTGGAAATATCACACGAATTCAAAGCCTCCGATCGTTCTGCAGAATATAATTACGAGGATTATCTTGCTACGGAGCAGCATGTCTTTGATGAACTCGCCATGCTCATTGAGCGCAGGCCCCATCCGGAGGAACCTCAATTCCTGAATCGTTACAGTCCCCATAGTCCACTGAATCCGTCTAATCATGAGCGAAACTGGANNNNTCGCTCTTTCGAGTTGCGACCCGAGCATCCTGTCGGTGGAATTTTGCTTCTGCATGGGTTGACGGATTCACCTTATAGTGTGCGCGCGCTCGCCGAGATATTTTTCAATAAAGGTTACTACGTATTGGCGCCGCGCATGCCGGGCCACGGTACTCTTCCGGGCGAATTGCGCCGCGCACGAATTGCCGACTGGCAGGCGGTGATAGAACTCGCAGTCCCACACTTGCGTCAGATCATCGGCGATGATCGCCCTTTCCTACTCGGCGGGTACTCAAATGGTGGATTATTGGCGCTGGATTATGTGCTTGCGTCGCTGGAAAGAGTGGATTTTGAGACGCCAAAGCGGTTGTACCTGTTTTCACCGGCTCTGGCGGTGTCGGAATTCGCGGCACTGGCAAACTGGCATAAGGTTCTAAGCAAAATCCCCTACTTTCACAAGTTTCAGTGGGAATCAGTACTGCCGGAGTACGACCCTTACAAGTACAACTCATTTCCCAAGCAAGCCGGGGCCGAGACCTATGAGTTGACCCGCCGTGTTCACGCAGCGCTCACACGACATGTTGACAATCCGGCTAACACGAAATCTCCCTCGGTCCTTGCTTTTCAGTCACTAGTCGATTCAACGGTCAAGACCGACGCAGTTGTGAATAAGTTGTTCGACTATCTTCAGGATGACAGGCACGAGCTGGTGTTATTCGATGTGAACCGGTTCAGTGAAATACGCATGATGTTCAATAACGAGCATATGATGCTGATTGACGAGTTACGGGAAGCAAAGGATCAGAATTTCAGCGTTACGCTTGTCACCAATGTGGATAGCGGAAAAGAGGAAGTCGTCGCGATCACGAAATCCGACGACACGATGACTGAAAACAGGTTGAATTACAGCTGGCCGACCCAGGTGTATTCACTTTCT
>CAMYKE010000624.1:0-885 GCA_947258895.1 uncultured Pseudomonadales bacterium
CTTGAAAACATAAGCCGCGGCTAGCAGGCTGCCCGCAATCAGAATGCAGGCCCACCACCATTGCCCTGTCCGCAGGGCAGTATCAAGCAGCAACCATTTTCCAACGAAGCCGCCGCTTGGCGGTAGCCCGATAATACTGATACCGGCAAGCGCAAATGCGGCGAGTGTCAGCGGCAGGCGTTGCGCAACGCCCCCCAGCTCCGGGATACGATCGTGCCCGTCCAGGCGCATGATATTACCGGCCGCCAAAAACATTGCGGACTTTGCCAGGGCATGCGAAAACAGCAGGAAAAGCGCACCCTTCCAGGCCAGGGTACTGGCCAGTGGAAACGCGATAAACAAGTACCCCAGTTGCGCCACGGTCGAATACGCAATCAGCATTTTGAGCCGCGTCTGACGCAGCGCCTGCACGCCGCCCCAGATAACCGCGGCGCAACCGAGTAAGCCCAGGAACTGACCCAATGCCGCATCCGGAAGTGGAAATATCTCCAGCCAGAGCCGCAACAGGATATAAAACGAGCCTTTTACGACCAGCGCCGACAACAGCGCACTCACCGGTGCCGGCGCGCTCGCATGTGCAGGTGGCAACCAGAAGTGCATGGGGAATAAAGCGGTCTTGAGCAACAGGCCCGCACTTATCAGGCCAATCGCCGCCCAGGTTATCGGCGCGGCTTCAAGCCCGGCAGCGACGATCGCCAGGTCAACACTTCCGTTGCTATGGTAAATCAGGGCAACACCCAGCAGATAAAGCAAAGAACCGAGTAAACTAACCAGCAGGTAACGCATCGCGGCGCCGAGCGCATTGACACCGCCCGCCAGGGCAACCAGGGCCACCGCCGACAGCCCCATAAGTTCCAGTGTGACGTAAAGATTGAACAGGTCCGC
>CAMYKE010000624.1:942-2116 GCA_947258895.1 uncultured Pseudomonadales bacterium
CAGCCGCCAATTTCATATCGCTGCACGCCACTGGTCGCTACCTGCCAGCCGAGCGCGAGCACGCTCGCGTTGATGGCCAGTGCGACCGCCAGACCGATTAGTCTTGCTCGTTGTGGCACTAAAAAACACAACATCGCCCCGATCAGCGGCAGAGTAACGACCACCACCAGCCAGGGTGCATCGAGATATTGCGCAGACAACATACGCTATTCCAGCTTCTCGTCGGGCAGCTCAGCCTTACCACCAGCCCCCCGCAAGCGGAGCATCAACACCAACGCCAGAGCGGTCGCGGATACCGCCACCACTATGCCGGTAATTACCATCGCCTGAGGCACAGGATCCGGCGTCGACTGGGTGCGCGTCGCCAGTGCAATCAGCAGCAGGAAGACACCACTGCCCATCACGTTTATCGCCAGAATCTTGCGTAACAGGTGAAGCTGAATAATGAGCGCGTAGAGTCCGAGGATAAACAAGGCAATCCCGATCAGCGCATAGAAAAAAGCGCTGGTCATTTTTCGGTCCTCGACTCTGGGCGCGAGCCCGGACTCTGGTCCGGCGACGGCCGACCGCCTAGAAACAACGCAACCAGGATCAAACCGATCGACAGGGTGGCCGCGGCCTCGATAACCAGTATCAGGGCGCCGGCATAGGCAGGTGGGAATTCGAGAAAACGGTCGCCATGCAGTATCATCGCCAGGCCAGCCAACACGAAAACTGCCAATCCCCCCACGACAGGAATGCGTAGCGACAGCCCGGAAAACCTGGCGCCAAAACGCCAATCCGACAGCACCAGCAACAGCCCGGCCGCTGCCAATACCGAGCCGGCCTGAAACGCGCCGCCGGGTGCAACGGCGCCCACCCACAGCAGGTATCCCGCAACCAGGATCAGTAACGGAACCAGCAGACGTGTCAAATAATCCAGCACCTCGCCCGGCGCTACCTCGCGTCTTTGCGGCACCGAACCCAGAGACCACACCACCAACAGGGCCAGCAGCAATACCGCCATTTCGAGCAAGGTATCGTAGCCCCGGAAATTAACCACCACGGCCGTTACGGGATTTTCAACCCCGCTCATATCGATATTATCCGCGACTGTCTCGCTCAATCCGGGAGCCTCCGCAGGCAAACTCAGCACGGCATAGGCGAGGCCAGCCCCCATAACTGACAGTAATAT
>CAMYKE010000625.1:0-1142 GCA_947258895.1 uncultured Pseudomonadales bacterium
AACCTAGCATCACCTTTCGTCAGCACACCGACTTCACTACGGAGAACCTTACCGGGCTCTACCAGGTACAGTACTCGCTGAAGGCAGGGGAGGCGAACGGCGTCAGCGATCCCGAATTCCTGGAGAAGCTCGAAGCTTTTTCCGACTGGTATCGGGCGCAGCCACATGTCCTGCATGTCAGCACGCTGGCCGACACTTTCAAGCGCCTCAACAAGAACCTGCATGGAGATGATCCGGACTGGTACCGGCTGCCGGAGCAGCGCGACCTCGCCGCGCAGTACCTCCTGCTTTACGAGATGTCGCTGCCCTTTGGCCTGGATCTGAACAACCAGCTCAATATCGACAAGTCGTCTACGCAGTTCGTGGCCTCCACCGAGTCCATCAGCACCGTGGAGCTGCGCGACCTCGTGTCGCGCAGCGAGCAGTGGCTGCGGGAAAACGCACCGGACATGTTTAGCTACGGCATAGGCGTATCCGTGATGTTCTCCTACATTTCCGAGCGCAACATCAAGAGCATGCTGGGCGGCACGCTGCTGGGGCTGGTACTCATATCAGGCATCCTGTTGCTCGCCCTGCGCAGCGTCAAACTCGGGTTCCTGAGCCTGCTGCCGAATCTGCTGCCTATAGGGCTCGCGTTTGGCATCTGGGGCATGACGGTGGCCCAGATCAACGTGGCCGCCTCCATCGTTTCGGGCATGATCCTCGGCATCGTGGTGGACGATACGGTGCACTTCCTCAGCAAATACCTGCGCGCTCGCCGTGAGCAGGGGCTCGATGCAGAGGCGGCCGTCCGCTATGCCTTCCATACGGTCGGCATCGCCCTGCTGGTGACCACCCTGGTGCTGGTCGCCGGATTCATGGTCCTCGCGCAGTCGAGCTTCGTCATCAACGGTGTGATGTCTGTCCTGACCGCCATCGGTATCGCGCTTGCGCTGATCGTCGATTTTCTGTTTCTCCCGCCGCTGCTGATGGCTGTGGATGGAAAAAAAGTCTTGAAGCATTCAAGAATCAAGGAGGTGAAGAATGAACCTGTTCCCGCAAGCCGCTAACGCGGCCCTCGCGCTTTTGATGTTGCTGCCGCTGGCGGCGCTCGCCCAGCAGACACCGGAAGAGAAGGGCCTGGCCATTGCCATCGAGGCCGA
>CAMYKE010000625.1:1291-2329 GCA_947258895.1 uncultured Pseudomonadales bacterium
TCGGGGCCCTTCATGGGCAGCGAATTTGCATACGAAGACCTCTCCTCACAGGAACCCGAAAAATACGCGTACAAGTACCTGCGTGACGAGAACTTTGACGGTCGCGATCACTTCGTTATCGAACGCTACCCGCTGGACAAGAAGTCCGGGTACACCCGCCAGGTCGTGTGGCTGGACAAGGAGGAGTACCGGGTACACAAGGTTGACTACTACGACCGCAAGGCATCGCACCTGAAAACGCTGGTCATGAGCAACTATCAGCTTTACGCGGATAAGTTCTGGCGCCCGCTGCAAATGGAAATGGTCAACCACCAGACCGGCAAGAGCACCGAGCTTAACTGGACGGAGTACGCCTTCGGAAATGGCTTCGGCGACCGCGACTTCGACCGTAACAGCCTGCAGAAGGCACGCTGATTGATGTTTGCCCGGTACCGCCCGTCAGCGGCAGCCCTGCTGGTCTGGGCCACGCTCGCGCCGGCCTGGGCGGGCGACTGGTCGGGTGACATCGGGCTCGAAGTCCGGGCGTTCCAGCACGAGGCGCTTTATCCCGCGCAGGGCAATGGTGGCCTGTCGCTCTACGCGGCCCCGGAATATTCGCTTGACTGGGATGACGGTGATCAGCGGATATTGCTTGCGCCTTTTGCGCGGTTGGACTCGGCGGACAGCGAACGCAGCCATTTCGATCTGCGTGAATTTTACTGGCGCAAAAGTTTTGCCAGCGCCGAGCTGAGCATCGGGTTGCGCAAGGTCTTCTGGGGCGTGACGGAATCCAGGCACCTCGTTGATATCATCAATCAGACCGACTTCGTGGAAAACCTGGATACGGAGGACAAGCTTGGCCAGCCCATGCTGAGCCTTCGACTGGTGAAAGACTGGGGAAACCTCGAGTTCTTCGTCATGCCCTTTTTTCGCTAACGGACCTATGCGGGCACCGAGGGCCGGCCACGGATCAGCATCGTGGTGGATACCGACAGGCCGGTCTATGAGTCAGGTGCGGAGGATCGGCACGTGGACTGGGCGCTGCGCTGGAGTCATTAC
>CAMYKE010000626.1 GCA_947258895.1 uncultured Pseudomonadales bacterium
TGGGTCGGCGACATTAAATAAAGGCAAAAAGATCAGCGGAAATAAAGAGGTGACCGGGATAGGAATAACCTCGAAAACCCAAAACACCGCCATCAGCCCCACCATGGCCGCGACCAGGGGCGCTTTGGGGTAGACATCACCGGGGACGAGAAAGTACAAAAGCAGGGCCATACCGATGCCAAAGATCCCGTGTAACAGTGGCCGCTGCCAGAATGACAGTTTATTTCCGGCTGTTTTACTCAACGGACTGTGGTCCTGCAAAGCATAGATCGAGTGTCAGCGATTCCACCGGGGCAGTAAAGCTTTTTTCCGGCTATTCACTCCGCCAGCCTGATTGTATAGACGAAATTTACGCCACAGCCTAATATGGGCGCCATGCCGGAAAACTTCGATAATTCAGCATAGACAGGAATAGTTCATGAACACCGGAATTAAGCCACTCCTGCTATTACTCTTAATTTTTAGCCTGACTGTGGGGCCAAGCCTTGCCTCACCCTGTGGTGACGAGGCCACTCTTCGACACTTCAAAACCGTGCTGTGGCCCAAAGCTTACCGCACTCAGGATGTTGATTTGCTGGACGCCATGTTGCACAAACGCTTTGAAATGATCGATAACGACGGCAACCGCTCCAGCAAAGAAAAAGAACTGGCCTGGATTGCGGCAAACCAGTGGGACCCCGGGACATTTGAATACCGCATTGAACGGCTGGATATATTAGACGAACGCTTTGCAATTATTGACGGAACCGGCATCGCCAGCAATTATTCTTATAAATCCAGCAACGTCCTGATCAAAGAAGACGGCTTGTGGCGCGCCATCGCATCCCATGTGTCTGGTTATAAGCCAAACGAATAAATCGATGCAGGTCGTTGTCGCTTCAGGTAACCCGGTCAAGATTGGCGCCAGTATGCAGAAACCCGCCGCGGCGCCCGGAACCGGGCGCAGACAGCAAGGAGGGCAAAGCCGGATGCGGATTACTGGGTCGGTATCGAAGGGGGTGCAGAAATTATCGACGATCAATTGATGGGATTTGCCTGGATGGCGGTCCAGAATCGAAGCGGACAGATCAGCGAGGCCCGCAGCGTCACCCTGCCCTTGCCACCAGCCGTCAAAGATTTGGTGGCCAATGGCCTTGAGTTGGGAGAGGCAAATGACCAGGTATTTTCCACTGTCAACAGTAAACAAGGTGGCGGCGCGTTTGGTTTGCTCACCGATGGCCTCTACACCCGCAAAAGCGTCTACTGTCAAACCTTGATTATGGCCCTGATTCCCTTCGCCAATCCGCTTTACCCGTTTTCCGGGCACGGAGCCACCGAATCAGAATAAAACCTGGTGCGGGGCCGGAATTTATTTGCTATTTCGGCGGATGGTCATTCGACCCCCGGTGCACCATCACCTTGTTCCAGGGCAAAATGGTTGCAGCAACACTCTGGCTATAATCCTCACGAGAGGCCATAACGAATGCCTTTAGTCTGGACTGCTAATTGGGTCAGCATCGCAAGCCGCGACGCACTTTTGGCGCCCTCGCCGGGAGACTGCTAGCGCGCGTTTCGATAGACGTCGTACTGACGTTCCCATTGCTCCTGGATCAAGGCCAACTCCTGCTCAGCTGTATCCGCCATGATGGCCTTTTCCTCCCTGGTCATACAAACCATGGTGATTATATTTGTACCGCTCCTGCGCATTTTCTGGCAGGCTATGCGTGGATCATCCAGTGAAATGGACCCGGCCGAGGTCACCAGCTGAATCACACCTGGTGAGATAACATCGACTTCGTCTACGGTAAGCACATTTTTGGTCCCCTTATCCTCCGTACTGGCGCAGGCCGCGATAGTCGGACCCGGCCCAGCGCTCCGCCGTCTCTTCCGCGACATCTGCGATCTCATCGAGCCGTGGCCACTTGATGAGCAGTTTCGGCAAAGTATCCCGATATTTTCCCGACGCTTCTTCCTCTCTTTCGACAAGGGCGGCCGCCAGCGCGAAAGCCGCCGCTTCGCCCTCGCCGCTCAGGTGGGCGAG
>CAMYKE010000627.1 GCA_947258895.1 uncultured Pseudomonadales bacterium
GAAGGCTGGTCAATTCGGTGTAGACAAGTAGATATCGGGGTCAGGTCTTGCATTTTGAGTCAACTACGATCAGGTCATTTAACTCGTTCAAATACTGTGTCGAGGCAATATACTAAACCTGACCCCAATGATTTCCATTGATTTGGGTGCAGATATTTATTCTGCGCATAGTAGTCGATCTGCTATTGAACGAGAACTTTCAGCCCTAGGGCGGAGGCAACAGCAGGAGCCACGACCACGCTGCAATCAACATAATCGGTACACCGAAAGCACCTGTTAACGCCATTATGGGTATCAGCGGGGTGTTCGGCATGACACCGGAATATTCTTGCTGTGTTTGTTCATCAGCATAGACTGTGCCCAGCAGCTTCGAGCGCCACTGCGTCATCCGAAGCCCGGCAGCAAGTATCGAGAGCGTGAGTATGAGACAGAGCCCAAGGCCGAGCAGCGGCAGGTGAGGGAACAGTGGGTTCTGGGTGAACGGTCGCCCCTGTGCTCCAATAACGAGCGGCACGAAAAGGAAAGCTTGGCTGTTCAGAAGCCAGTTTACCCGTGTATTCATCAGCTCCAATTCGAATCTGAGGCCCGTTTGTATGCGCTCATAGATTATGTCGCCTGCCTCATTTCTTTCTGAGCCGATTATCTTGTTAGGCGCGCTTTCTACTGCAGTTTGCTTATTCATGGTTTTACGCTTCGGCGGGCTCATTGAACCCAATATTCCTCCAATAATCCACGAGCGTTCCCGCCGGATACACAATTGTATAAGGCAGGCATGCTTTCAAAATAACATGAGGAGAGACATTTCTGAGTATAGGCGGCACTAACCACTCATTTTCGCCCAATTTACTATAAACAACTTGATACTGGCAATTGCTTATCGCGATTGAGGCTGTCTCCATTTACTTTACATGCAAGACTGGACCCTCATTGATGCAAAAAGCAAGACCTGATAAACATACGGCAGCCTCACCGCACCTTAGCCGCCCATCGGAGAAAGACTGCTTAGGGAAGTGAAATTCGGCTCTGACCCGAATGGCACTTACTCAAGCCCGTCATGCCGGCGCAGGCCGGTATCCAGCTGCTCGGAGTTTTGGTTTACCATTTCCACGGTCTACTCTTTGAACGGGTTCAGTACACGCACGCCTGTTTTCACGAAATCTCTATGGTTACGGGTGACGACCGTTAAATCATAGATCAGTGCCGTGGCCGCTATTTGCTTGTCCAATGCGTTTTCGGGATGTGGTACCCGCAACCGCCCCCAGAGCTGGGCAATATCCTGATTGATATCGAGGATCTGATCCTGGTGCTCAGCCAGCAGGGCTGCCAGCCAATTCCCCAGTTGATTCGCCTGGCGTATATCACCGCGATACCGGATTAGTTCGACACCGCGCCGCAGTTCACCGACAGTGACAACCGATATGAAAATCTGTATGTCATCCTTGATGACCT
Organism: uncultured Pseudomonadales bacterium; assembly: GCA_947258895.1. Next base: position 1,450 of record CAMYKE010000627.1, read on the forward strand.
GCTTGAAGAATGCCCGCACCCCTTTATTCGCCTTCGACTTTTTACGCCCCTCGCTGATGACATTGGTATCAACTAAATACATGGTCGTTTCCAACGACATCCTCTACCCGTTCGAAATCCTCTTCCCGCCCGACATTGGGCATGGCCTTGAGTGCTTCCGCGAAGCTTTAAGTGCATCGACAATGCGTTGATCCAGGTTTCTAACCACGAGATTTGCCATGTCCTGATCCTGTTTGTCTAATACTGAAACGATAGCAATGATAGCGCTTGCTCCATGGCAGCGCAATCATTGATAGCACTTGTGGCGATTTTACGCGCAATTCGTTATAAATTCTGAATATGGTTTTTTTCATGGTATCGATACATACACCAGCAATAACAGCATTGAAAATACGAAACTTTTCAGGCTTATTTTCCATCGAGTGGGAATAGGCCAGATCGAAAACTGGCGACAGTTCACGTTCTCACCTGCTTGATTTTCCGGTATCCCCCCTGTCCAGAAATGGCGCGTCGACCGAGCGCCAGTTCTTTCCGGTGTCAATGCTTTTCGGAACCTGATTCGAAGATTTCAGTATTTCCCCGGCCTATTTCGTCAGCTATCCCATGCTGTCGTCCTGTCCCGGTGTTAGTAGCAGCGGAACGTGATTGGTCTTCAATTTGAAGGCAGGGAACTCGTTGTGCGTATTCTTCGGGAGTTCGGCAAGCGAGTGCTGCCCACAGGGCAAACGGGGTTTGAAGAGAAGCACAAGCCGCCATATCTCAGTGATTCGGCGATCCACTGCCCAGAAACCTTGTCAGTACAGTGCGAATTGCCTATTTGGTTTCTCGCCGGATCTTGCACGCTGTACGGAATTTTTCTCCT
>CAMYKE010000628.1:0-889 GCA_947258895.1 uncultured Pseudomonadales bacterium
GTTGTACGCTATGAGGATATGCTGGAGAAACCGATCAAGGTTTTTGGCAAAATTGCCGGCCTGGCAGGTTTGGGCGGCAACCGCAAACGCCTGGAACGGGCAATTCACAGCATCGAGCGCGGCGGCGAACATGTGCTATGTTACATGGATCTGGATCAGTTCAAGGTTATCAATGACACCCTTGGCCATTCCGCCGGAGATGAACTGCTACGGCGCCTCAGCGAGCTGATGGCCGGCCGAATCCGCAGCCGCGACACCCTGGCCCGCCTGGGTGGCGACGAGTTTGCACTACTTATGGAGCACTGCGGCGAGGAAGACGGCGTCCGCACCGCGAATCAGCTCAAGACAGGCATAGAGGAATACGATTTTCATTGGGCCGAATCGACCTTTAAGGTCGGGGTAAGCATGGGAATTGTGCTGATCAAAGACCCGGACACCACGACGACCGAGCTGCTCAAAAAGGCCGATACCGCTTGCTACGTTGCCAAGGAGCAGGGGCGCGGCCGCCTGCATATCTACCGGGAGCTCGATCATGAGATGGTCAGGCGGCAGGACGAGATGGAATGGGTGTCGCGTATCAATGAGGCACTTGCATCTGATTACTTCGTTCTCTATGCGCAGCCCATTCGCTCGTCAACTACTGCGGGGCCTTCACACTTTGAAGTGCTGGTGCGAATGCGACTTGAAGATGCGGTGGTGCTTCCCGGCAGCTTTTTGCCCGCCGCGGAGCGCTACAATGTAGCGACCCAGGTGGACCGTTGGGTGATTGGCCATACCTTCGACTTGTTGCTGAGCCACCCTGCAGCCGCATTTGACGTAGCGGATCGATGTTGGTCAATAAACCTGTCCGGGCATTCCGTGGGTAACTCGGAATTCCTGGCTTTCGTGA
>CAMYKE010000628.1:939-3023 GCA_947258895.1 uncultured Pseudomonadales bacterium
GGCCAGCACGGTCTTGAGCCCGAAACCGCCGTGATCAGCAAACTCCAGACAGCCAGGCACATGATTGCTGAACTCACTGTACTCGGATGCCAGTTTTCACTGGATGACTTTGGCAAGGGCCTTTCTTCCTTTGCCTATCTCAGGGAACTGGATGTCGACTTCCTCAAGATCGATGGCAGCATCGTCAGGGACGTGGCCAGGGACGAATCTTCCCAAGTAATGATCAGATCCTTTCACGACATCAGCCGGGCAATGGGCAAAAGAACCATAGCAGAGTGGGTTGAGGACGCAAAGACTCTGGCCATCCTGGAGGATATCGGTATTGACTTTGTGCAGGGTTACCACATCGGCAAACCCGCTCTCCTGAGCGATACCCTGGAGGCAACCGCACCTGCCGAAAAAGAATCCCGCTAACCCGCATCGGTCACCTATACCGCTTCCAACCCGAGATTCAGCCCCGACAATGGCCGTCTCCTGCAACCCCGAATTGCCATCCGTACCATTTGCCTTGCTGCAGGATGACATGAAGGTGCCGGGAAAACGGGAGAGCTCTCGCGAGCAAGGCAATGCTATTGCCGGTCGGCATAACCCCGCTGGACGAAGTCGCGAAGCACCCCGAAATTAAAGGTTCTTGTGACTACCGTCACACAACGGCGGATTTGCAGAATGCTTGCAGCCACAAAAATAGACCACTTGCGTTTTTGCTGCCACATATTGTATCGGGCTAAACTCGCTACCCTTATGCGAGCCATCACAAAAGGGCTGGTTGCTGCTCGCACCGCAGCGACACCAGAAATAGGTTTTACCCGCTGAGATCTCGGCGCGATAGGGTGCACGCTGTGCAATTTTCGGTTCAGCCATGGCTGGCCTCCTGTTCGCTCAGCCCGCGAGTCATCTGCCTGGCGATCTCGGCCTGCTGTTGTTTATAGAGTTTGTATTCGAAGAGCGCGGGGAAAAACTTCCAGTAAAACCAGTCCCGCTTACTCATCCTGGAATGAATCAAAATACGCTGATTATCCACGGCACCGCGGAATATCGCATCCGCCACATCCGGCGGCGAGGCGACCCCTTCGATGGCATCGGCGGGCAACGATCATCACCCGCACTCCCTTCTCCTTGAGTTCAACCCGCAGCGACTCGAACAGGCCATGCAAAGCATGCTTGCTGGCGCTGTAGGCAACCCTGCCCAACATCGGCGCAAAACCGCCGGTACTGGACAGGGAGATTATCATGCCATGGCGCTGTACCAGTGATTCCAGCGCCGCCTTGGTACAATGTATGGCACCAAAGTAATTCACATCCATGACCCGCCGGAACACGCACATATCCGTCTCTGCAAATTTACTCTGGTGCGAGATTCCGGCGTTGTTGATAAGGACATCGATACCACCGAACTGATCCACGACCTGCTGCATCGCAACCTGACAGCGCTCAAAATCCGTGATGTCACATTCGATACTCAATACCTCGGTGCCGGAGCGTTCCACCTGGTTCTGCAACGCCGACAACTGTTCCAGGTCGAGATCGATGAGCACGATACGCGCGCCGGCGGTAGCGAACCGCCATGACAGCGCCCGACCGATGCCGCCGGTAGCGCCTGTGACCACCACCACTTTATGCTTGAAATCATTCTTCATCTGCTACGCCTGGTTCCCGGTTGAGCACTGCGTATTACGGTTGGGATACCTTCATTCTAGCGAAAAAAAGCCAGCGCGCGTGAAAAACTTGGAGCGACGCTTTGCTGTCCGGAATTTAGTGATAACATGGACGTCCCCCGCGCGGTGGCCCTGTTCGCGGCTGCGAGCGCAGCGCGACTTTCAATTGAATTACGGACTTTACAGGTAACAACATGAGCGACAAAAAGACCCGAAAATACTCCTCCCCGGTCGTCGATGGCGTAAAGCAGGCTCCGAGCCGTGCGATGCTGCGCGCGGTGGGCTTCAGCGAAGAGGATTTCCTGAAACCGCAGGTGGGCATCGCCTCTACCTGGAGCATGGTTACCCCGTGCAACATGCACATAAATATACTGGCGGATGACAGCGAGGCCGGCGTCGACGGCGCCGGCGGCAAGGGGGTGGTCTTCA
>CAMYKE010000629.1:0-882 GCA_947258895.1 uncultured Pseudomonadales bacterium
CCGTCGGGAAGGCGCATATCGGTCAGGCAAAGATCGAACCTGTGCTGTTCGAGCAAGGCGTGGGCCTCGCGAAGATCGACGGCGGATTTTACCGCGATGTCCATCCGACCGAGAGTAATCTCCAGTAACTCCCGGATATCCGGTTCGTCGTCAACGATCAGCGCAACGGCCTGACTCATGTTATCAATTCTCTCCTTCTCGGATCCGGAAAGCTGATTCTAAAACAGCTTCCACCTTCGGGGGCTGGGACGTATTCCAGCCTCACCTGGTTGCATTCGCACAATTCCCGCGCGATGTAGAGTCCTAGTCCGGTCCCCGTGTTGCGGGTGGTGAAAAAGGGCTCGAACATCTGTCGGACGACGTCCGCCTCGATTCCCGGACCATTATCGGTGATATCCACAAAGGAGCCGCCGGTCTCCAGCGCCAGGCCATCGCGAATGCTTATCCGAAGCGGGCGATTATCAAGCGTCCCGTGATTCAGGCTGTTCTCGCACAGGATGGTCAACACTTGGCGTATCTGGCCGGCATCCGCCCTGATCAGGGTTTCGTGCCCCTTCGTCTCGACGCTAAGGGTATCAGCGTCCAGGCCGTAGTCCCGCTTGAATTCCTCTCCAAACTCCTCCAGCCAACCGCAAAGCTCAATCAGGCGCGTTTGAGAGGGCTCGCGTCGGGACAACTGCAAGATGCTTTCAATAATGCCGTTGACACGCGCCGAATTGCTGCGAATGATCTCGGCCAGACGCCGGTCACCCTGGGTAAGGTCAGGGGACTCCTCCAGCAATTGCCCGGCATGGCTGATGGCGCCCAGAGGATTTCGGATCTCGTGGGCGATGCTGGCGGTCAGACGACCGAGGGAAGCGAGTTTTATCTGCTGGGCCTGTT
>CAMYKE010000629.1:935-2017 GCA_947258895.1 uncultured Pseudomonadales bacterium
CGGAACAGCCCGGAAAACCGCTCTTTTTGTTTGGTACCCCTCATGGCTTGACTTCTCCAACTGGTCCGCCAACTCCCTGCAGGCGAATGCCAGCGACTGACCCGAGGCAATGTCCGGCGTCCCCAGGAGTTCCCGGGCGGAGTTGTTGACCAGATGTATCTTTCGCTGATCGTCCACGGCCAGAATACCGGTTCGCATATGCTGAATGATGTATTCGTTCAGTTCCGCCATATTGGCCAGATCGAGACCGCGCTGCGTAGCCAATTGCTCTGTTTCACGGATCCGCAATGAGAGTACATGGGCCAACAGGGCGACGGCGAAGAAGGACGCCCCCAGGATGCCCGCCTGTAAATAAGCGGGCGTGGCAAAGCTGTGAGTGAAATGGGCATAGACCTGTTCGCCGAGAATGACCAACGACGCCAGGGCGGCAAACAGAAGCGCGGCCTGACCTTCCATCAGCAGGCTGCCGCCGATGATGGACACCAGCAACAACATGCCCAGGCCGCTTGTCACGCCCCCACTGCTGTGCATGAGGAGGGTCACCACGATGATATCGACGAATACCATCAGGTGTACTTGCTGCTCAGCGCTGGGTACCCGCCAGTGCAGCAACAGGCCGCTGGCAATCACCAGCATCAGGTAGTTGATACTGACGACGGCGAACAGCGCCGGAAACGAGCTGCCGAGCACCCTGGGGCTCGCTTCCGAGAAGAACGCCAGCACCAGGACACTGGCCAGCAGCAGACGGAAAGAGAAAAACCAGCCAAGATGCCGCCAGGATGTCTGATAGCGGACATCTTGACCTTTTTCATGTGAAAAAAGGGATTGCCGGACTAGGGGTTTGGATTTCTGCACTAAATTCTTAAGCAGGTCAGAAAAAGCCGGTACGTCGCGGGTCGCGAAAAAAGCAAGACTCGGACAGATTTTAGTGTGTAATATGCGGGTTTGCACGCGCTAAAGGTGAAATCCGCTTGTTCCGGTATGTTGTTGGGACATTTTTTCCTAAAGTTTTTCTCCGCGTAACCGATTAGCGGATACACTGAGATTACAAAATTCAGCACCCATGAGATCGACCATCGAAG